>CAIRTT010000160.1 GCA_903881535.1 uncultured Armatimonadota bacterium | reverse complement strand
CTGTTCGATGTTCAACAGCAATTGCTTGACAGCACTTGGATGCCTTCCCCATATCGCCACTTCACTGTCAACGATACAAAACCGCGCCTCATATCAGCTGTTCCATTTCCCGATCGCATCGTTCATCACGCGATTGTTAGGTTACTTGAGCCACATTATGAGCCGATCTTTAGCAAGCGTTCTTACGCCTGCCGGTTGGGATACGGAACACACCGTGCTGTGCAGCGACTGCAGCACGATATGCAGAGTGCAGACTTTGCGCTCAAGTGCGACATACGGAAGTACTTTCCATCCATCAATCATGACATATTGAAGTCGCAACTTCATCGTCAGGTCAGATGCCTAGGTTTACGTAACCTCATATCTCGGATCATCGACTCGTACACAGCATCACCAACTAATCCTGTCTGCGGCCTACCACTTGGGAATCAAACCAGCCAATTCTTTGGCAACGTATATCTCAGTGACTTTGACCACTTTGTAATGCTGGATCTGGGTTGCAAACGCTATGTTCGCTATGTGGATGATTTTGTTTTACTATCAGACTCTAAGGATCAGTTACACGCATGGCATGGACAGATTATTAAGTACCTGCAGTCCAATGTCCTTTTGAATCTACATCCATCTAAAGTCTTCGTCCAACCCGTAACAAATGGCTTGGACTTTCTAGGTTACACTGTCCATCCGACTTACCGTCGCTTGCGACCGTCAAATGGCTACCGGTTTCGCCGTCGAATGAGGCAAATTCTAAGAACAAATTCTGCATCTGATGACTTCGTTAGGTGCCGTATTGCTGCTTGGCTAGGCCATGCTACTCACGCAGATACCTATGGATTACGAAGGAAAATGTTTGCTGATCTGGGACTTCTCGCCACACTATCATAAAGTTACAGCTCTAGAGGTCGGTCCGGCAAATAACCTATTTGGTAATTCGCGCTTTGTGTAGACGGAAGGCGCACGTTTCCGTATGTCCTTCGGAGACCATATGCTGCCGTTGGCGAGACTTGATTAGTTGATTGATATCGTTTCGTCCAGAGACGGAATTCAAGTTGAATGGTAGACCAGCGACATCTGCGAGTTTGACGCTAGAGGCGAATTTACAGACAAAATGTTGGACTCCCCGAATCAACCGGTAAGTCATTTGTGCCCCCAGGAAGTCCATAGTCGATTGTTTGCCTTCTACCCAACCTCTCTCGCCCGCACCCATTTGTAATACGTCGGCTTACTAATCCCCAAACGCTCGCACATGTCCTTCACGCTCTTGCCCTTGGACGATAGAAACTCCAGCTGCTCAATGACATCTGGGGTAAGTGCGGATGGGCGACCAAGTTTGACGCCGATGGACTTTTTATAGGCCAAACTGTCTTTGGTACGGCGGGAGATGATGGAACGCTCTAACTCCGCAAAGATTCCAATCATCTGTACCATCGCGCGGCTTGTAGGGTCAGACGTATCAAACGGTTCTGTCAGGCTACGCATTCCAACTCCGCGCTTTGCCAGGTCATCCATGGTCAGAACAAGCTTGGAAAGTGAACGAGTTATCCTGTCGGTGCGGTAATAAACGAGACAATCGCCTTTGCGGCATGATCGAAGGCACTCAGCAAAAACAGGGCGGTCGTCTTTAGCCCCCGATGCTTGCTCTATATAAATGTGCTGTTGTTCCACGCCAGCTTCACGCAGTTTCTGAACCTGGGTTTCGAGTTCCTGGCTTCCATCGCTCTTACTTACGCGGGCATAACCAATCAGTGCCATATCTTGCTTCTCCGTAGTAAGTAAAAGGGTGTGTGTGCTTACTTTACTTACAATGGATTAAATCACCGTTTTATTTATCAATCAAGTCGCTTTGAAGACTTTTACTTACCTTTTTATTTACGATGGCGAATCGTAAGGATAATGACCGTTTTATTGACGGATAGGTACCTGATTTACGGTGGTACGGTTGACCGGAAAAACTACCCATGGTGGAGCAGCGCGACAAGAGCATTTCGTTGAAGCTAATGGTGACGCAAAGCGAGTTGGTTGCGCATGGCAGTTATCAGGCGATGGGGCTGAATGTGCTGTCCGATGAGAAGGCCATGAAGGAATTTACATCGATGCTGGTTGGACTTGTCTGGCATTAAGTGAGAGGCCAGGCGAGGTCGAACAATTAGCCTTAATGTTCGCTTATCTTTTGATACTATCGTGAATAGTATACATATAACGAGTAATAAATCGTGCTTATGCACAAAAGTGTAG
>CAIRTT010000159.1 GCA_903881535.1 uncultured Armatimonadota bacterium | reverse complement strand
GGATACATGATTCTGGTTCATTCTGAATGTAAACGAAGAAAATGTGTACCTATCTCTGACTCACTTACCATCTTGCCGACATTCCAAGATCCCGTCCCGGATGCGAAATCCAGCCCAATTTGGTAATCTAATAACATCAGCCTCTGAAACAGTGCTGGTAAACGCGAGACGACGATGCAAAGCATGCGTCGTTTTTTTGTGCCTGGACCGTGGATGCTTGGTACGTAGGCACCCCCTTTTTCAAATCCCAACTTGAGTAATTTAGTATAATCATAGTTATACTAATCACGATTATACTAAATGGCTAACTACAAGTTCTAGAACCGCGTCCGTGAGCGTCAGTCTCTGAAGGAAAGCATCGCATCCAGCCGCAGTGAACTGATCATCCTCTATGGACGCCGAGGCGTTGGTAAAAGTGCGCTCCTTCGCCAGGTCTTGGAAGATAGCGGTAACCCATACCTCTTCTACCGGGCCGTACGCCGAACGTTGCCACTCCAGCTGGATGCCCTCACTACGGCGTTTCGCACAGTATTCCCCGATGTCTACCTGCCGCAGACATTTGCATCCACAAATGTGTTTCTCGACTCAATAACCTATGAGGCGCAGCGCCGCGAACAAACAGGGGCCGTTGAGCCGGTTTGTGTTGTTATCGATGAACTCCCTTACCTTGCGGATGTCGATGCTGGTTTCCTAACCGCACTTCAGCACTGGTGGGATGACAACAAGCGGCGACCAAACATCAAGCTGTTCCTTGCTGGATCCTGGTTGTCCTTTATGGAGCGCCAGGTTTTGGATGAGCGTGCCCCACTCTACAACAGGCGTACTGGAGCAATGCGTCTCGAGCCTCTTGATTACGCAGAAGCTGGCCTGTTTTTTCCAAATTACACCGCCGATGAGAAACTGGAGACATATGCAATTCTTGGTGGGATGCCATCGTACCTCGAGCAATTCGATGCCGATCGCTCGCTTCAAGACAATCTGCTGCTGACAGTCTTTCGGTCCAATACATACCTTGCCCAAGAGCCGGAATGGTTGTTATTGGAGGACCTTCGACGAGATGTGACGTATGGTTCGATCCTTCGTGCAATCGCAAGCGGTGAGCGAAAACCAAGCGATATCGCTAGAGCCATCGGCAAGTCATCCGCGCAGGAGATCAGCGTACATCTCAGCACTCTGCAGGATTTGGCATTGGTTGTGCGGGAGGTTCCGATTACTGAGAAAGGGCAGGTTCGGTCTCGGAACTCGCTGTATTACATCTCCGATCACTACCTGAATTTCTGGTACCGATTTGTCGATCCAGCCAGAAGCCTGATTTCCCAGGGACTTGGTGGTCAGCTGTGGATGAATGATATTCAGCCGAAGCTTGCACCGTATGTTTCAAAGCCGGCATTCGAGTGGGTCGCACGGGATTATCTCTGGCGTGCGCTACGGATGGGCATCCTTCCAGGCCATCAACACTTTGTGGATGTTGGTACGTGGTGGGGTGGAGGCGATATCGAGATAGATGTGATGGCGGTAAATGCAGACCGGCAACCCTTGATTGTGGGGTCCTGCAAGTGGACATCGTCATCTGTCGGACTGGCAGAGCTGGATGTTCTCCGCCGCGATGTTGCACGTGCTGGTTTTGAAACATCGGGATTACACTATGCGCTCTTTTCCCGCTCTGGATTTAATCAACCACTCCTGGACTATGTGACTGAACATCCAGACGAGAGGGTGATGCTGGTAGATGTCGAGCGGCTGTATTCGGTTAGCTAGCTGTACACAAAACCTCCGAGTAGGGGAGGGCTGCCACGCCCTCCCGCTGTGACGGTCATGAATGTATACGCGACGAATACGACACAACATGTTTCCCTTGGGATACATGATTCTGGTTCATTCTGAATGTAAACGAAGAAAATGTGTACCTATCTCTGACTCACTTACCATCTTGCCGATATTCCAAGATCCCACCCCGGATGCGAAATCCAGCCCAATTTGGTAATCGGAGATCACCAGCTGCTCAAAGAGTGCTGGTAAACGCGGGACGACGATGCACTGCATGCGTCGTTTTTTTTGTGCCTGGATGGTCATCAAAGCTGTGCCTAGACAACCAAATCCTCCGCGTAGGGGCGGGACGCCGTGTCCGCTCGCATAAAATGGCTCTCTCGATTCCGATATTGGCAGATGTTCGCTTCTGTACTGGATGCAAAATCTCCGCGTAGGGGAGGGCTGCCACGCCCTCCCGCTGTGACGGATACGAATGTATGCGCGACGAATACGACACATCATGTCGATCGTTTAACCGTTGCTTCTGGTCCCGTCTGAATAGAACAGGACCAAACGTGGACCGAATGTCTACTCCTTTTTCATCTCGCCGACGTTTCACGATTCCACCCCGGATGCAAAATTCAGCCTAATTTGGTAATCTAATGTTATAAGCCGTTGAAACAGCGCTGGTAAATGCGAGACGACGATGCACTGCATGCGTCGTTTTTTTGTGCCTGGATCGTGGATGCCGATGTGAAATTCGACAATCGATATCACGGGAGGGCGTGGCAGCCCTCCCCTACACAGAATGGGTGAGCTGTACAACACCTTGCCACACGATCCAAATCCTCCGCGTAGGGGCGGACCGCCGTGTCCGCCCGCACAGGTCAGCCCTTCGATTCCTCTTTCGTAGCTCGCCCCAGCGATGTCCTGACTTTTCCAAACATCGCCATCAAGGCCGCAAGCTCGTGTTGGTCCAAATCAGCACGGCGTAGCAGCGCGTGGATGCGTCTTGCCGCAGCCGGCGGCATCCCGGCGCGGGTGAAGCCCGACAGCGACATCACATCGGAGAGGATGCGGTCCAGCTGGTCCAGTTCACCGGCGGATGGCAGCTCAGCGCCACGGGCATCCACAGCTGCAACCTGTTGCGTCAGCTCCCCCGCGCCGCGCGTCAGCTCATACAGCGTCACCAGCACGCTTTGGGCGAGGTTGAAGCTGGGGTACGCGCTATGCGTCGGGATGCGCACGACCCAGCGGCAGAG
>CAIRTT010000158.1 GCA_903881535.1 uncultured Armatimonadota bacterium | reverse complement strand
CTTCAAGTGGTTCATCCTCTTCATTTTGCTACCGCTGCAAGTTGGCCTGCTTGCGAAGTCGGGCGAGGCGAATCAGGCGTGGGGTCAGGTTGTGGCCCTGGGGGCGGCTTGGGCGATGATAGGCCCTGCCCTCTTTGGCTGGTTATCCGACCGGTCCACATCCCGATTTGGAAGACGACGGCCATTCATTGCTATAGGGGCCGCGATGACGGTCATCGCCCTCGCTTTTCTCGGGGCTGCAAACTCGCTACCACTGATGATGGTTGGCTACCTCTTCCTGCAGCTCTCGGACGATGTCGCCACAGGTCCCTATGCATCCGTGCTGCCCGATCTCGTCCCGGTTGCGCACCGGGGCAAGGCAAGCGGCATCATCGGGCTTCTACAGCTATCCGCACAAATCGTCGCGGCAGTGGTTGGATTCCTTCTCTCCGGCAACCTCCTCGCTGTCTATGCAGCCATCGCAGGTGTCAATCTGATCTGCGGCCTGATCGTCGTGGTGTCATTGAAGGAGCCACCCGCCCAGCAGCGGGTTGCCACCGAGCCTAGCGCCTTTTTCAAGCTAAGTGACTGGATTGCGCCATGGAAGAGCGCCGACTTCCGCTATGTTTGGTTTAGCCGTGCGTTGGTCGCCCTCGGCTTTTACATCATCACCAACTACGCCGTCAACTACATGAAGGATGTCATCAAGGTCTTCAGCATCCCAGGCTTGGTCACCCTCAGTGATCCGATGCAGGCTGCGATTGCGGTGGTGCTCTTAATGTCCATCAGCGGTGCGGCTGTTTCCGTGGCTGCTGGACGCTGGGTCGACACCATCGGCCGTAGAAAAGTGACTATTTGGTCTGGCTGGGCAATGTTTATCACGCTTATCCCGTTTGCATTGGTACCGCGCTTCGATGTCATTCTCATCGTTGGGCTACTGTTTGGCGCTGCCTACGGGGTCTACATGGCGTCATCGGTTGCTCTGGTCGCCGATGTCCTCCCGGATGCAGAGTCATCGGGGAAAGACATGGGAATCTGGCAGGCCAGTGTTAGCAGTCCGCAGATTGTGTCTGGTTTGTGTGGTGTTTTGGTGGATGCCGTGAACCGTCAGCGTTCGGACCTTGGGTACATGGTTGTGTTTCTGATTTCTGCAGGCGCATTTCTGGTCGGGTGCCAGCTTGTCCGCCGAGTCCAGGGTAGCCGGTAAGCAATCTAGACTTTGGTGGATGTCCAGCTGCCGCGACGATAGGCGGCGATCAAGAGGGCCATCGAAATAACAGGCGTGCTTGCAACACCAAGCCAGACGCCCATCACACCAAGGCCGGTAAATGTCGACAACGCATACGCAAGCAACACACGCAATCCTGTCGTGACAAAGGTGACCGTCCGGGGAGTGCGCGTATCCCCAGCACTTGAAAGTACCCCTGCTAGCACCAAATTAACCGCAACAGCGGGCTGGATGAAGGCCATCAGGTGAAGGTAGCGCGTCGCAAGATCAACGGCATCCGGCGCACTTGCAGGCAACATCAAATGTGCAATGCCCCCCGCCATCAGGCCAAACAAAGCACCTGCAACCGTCATCGTCAGCACGGCCTGACCAACAGATATCAGGGCGGCATCCTTCGCACGCTGGGGATTGCCTGCTCCGAGGTTTTGACTGACAAAGGTTCCGGCAGTCGATGCAAATGCGTTGCCGGGTAGAAATGCGAGGGACTCGACGAGGACCCCGATGCCGTGCGCGGCCCCGGCGGCGGACCCGCTCTGTGTCCTAAGCAGCAAGGCCTGAATGGCCAAGCCACTCAGAGCAACGACGGCTTGCCGTGCGGATGCTGGTAATCCGATATGTAGGATGCGCTGCAGCATGCCTGTGTCCGGCAGCCAGACCCCACGTAGAGCACCACTGAGAGGTGTCCTCGGAAGGAAGAGGAGAAAGAGGATGGTCGCAATCGTCTGGCTGATACACAGCGCAACACCGCCACCGCTGACTCCCATTTCAGGGAATCCCCATTTACCGAAAATCAAAATGTAGTCGAAGAAGACATTCAGAACGACGGCTACTGAAATGACTTGCAGGGCGCGACGTGATTCTCCTAGGACACCGAAAACGGTGTTGCCGATAATCAGGGTGAACAACGATGGAACCGCAAGCATCGACCAGCGGAGATAAGCAACGCCTTCATCAAAGCTCGATACTTCGCCGCGGTAGCCAATCACCTGAAGGATTGCCGGTGCGAAGAGCGCCACAAATCCTCCGATGATACTGCCGACAACACCGGAAACCAGCACGGTTTGGCGAAGGGCTTGCGCAGCTTCTGCTTTGTCACCAGCACCGATACCTCGGCCGATGATGGCGGCGGCACCTACGGAAAACGCAACCAAAATGGTCATCAGGGCCAGGCGAATTTCGTGGACGACCGTCACGATAGCCAAGGCATCGACACCAAGGCGGCCCATGAATAGCTTGTCCGCGATGCTGTTTGCGGACATCAGGAGCCCGCTTGCAATCGATGGCAGTGCAAGCTTCCACATCGCGGAGCGGATGTGCCCGTGAAGGATTCCGTGGGTGTCTGACAAATTATTCATAAACTACTTATGAAATTCGCTGTGAAATCTAGAATCCCTGCCACGCATCTGGAATGACATCGTTTGTCTAGCGACGGGCCAGTACGCCTACAACAACGACAATGAACACAACGACTGCCAGAATCCAAATCAGCGGATTGTCATAGATACCAAGGAACTGCCAAACAAACATCGCAAGTGCACCTAGCGCACCGACCATCAAGCCGACTTTTGCGGCACTGGATGGACTTCCACGCCGGTTCATGCTTCTGACGGATGTGTAAATAACCCATGGAACGAGCGTAAAACAAAGCACGATTGACACGCCAACAACAATCCATTTGTCGATGACGCTATGTACTTTGAACTCATAGAACGTATCGGGAGCTTGCGGATAACGTGTCGACCCAGTCTCCGTCGTAACCATAAAGTAACCCTTGTGGTCCCCTTTTTCAAACCCGTTTACTTCCCAAGTAACGCTTGCGCCATCCGCGGTTGAGCCATCAATGGCCTTCATCGGAACATCGATGTTGCCACTTCTCGACTCATCATGAAACACAGCCTTCGTGACATCGTCGCCCTTAGGATCGATATATTGCAGACGCAGCGTGTAGCGCTTTCCTGTCTGGTAGAGGTTTGCTAATGCCTGATTACCGGGAGTGGTGAGCGCGGCTCCTTGCGCAAACACTTCTGATGTAAGGACACAGAGGACAGCAAGCAGGACAATTATTCGGCGAATCACGTTCTTCCACGCTCCCAGCTGACAGGTGCAACCTTCCACCGGTATTCAGCAACAGTTTCAGTATCCCCGGCGATAGACCGGATGCGCAATGTGTCCCCAACCCGTACTGGGATGGAAGACGTAGCGCTTACATCGACTCCATTTACAGACAAAACCCATTGGGATGCCGTTCCGGTCGCGGGGATAGGCTTTGCAACCAACATCCCGCGCTCAAGAGTCAACATCGCAATCGCGCCAGTATTTCCTGGAAATGGCAATGTCTGTGTACATCCAGCGGAAAGTCCGCCAATTCCAACTGCATCCCCACCGCGGAACACAAGGTCACGGCCGGTGCGAGAGCCCATTTCAATGCTCACGGCAAGAGGCTTACGACTTTTGAGCGCGTACACGGCTCCCGCTGCGGCAACAATCACAGCTCCCCCCAAAAGGTATGGCCAGATAGGGTCATCCGATGGAGGTGGAGGAGCACTCGCTGGGGCCACGGGTTTTACATCAGGCTTTGGCGCTGAAATGTCCTTTGGACTGCGTTCCACAGGACGATGCGATAGCGCATCCACTTCAACTCCAAATCCAAACGTTCTCCCACCGCGGGCAGCGTATTCGGCAATATCCTTACGATAGGTTTTCCCTTTTGGCGAAGCTGCAATCTTTGCAAGATCGCCCCCCTTTTCGTAGTACGCGGCATAGTTTGCGAGCTCATCTGGATTTCCCCGTGGAGCATCGTTGTAAGAATCCGTCACAAAAACGATAACGGGCGACTTTGCACCAGAGTCTAGGGCCTGGCGGAGTGCAGTGTGATGCGGCTTACGAAGGTTTGTGCCAGCCCCTTCAAGCGCCTTATACGGGATGGCATCCAAAGCGGCCTTACGGTCCTTGCTTGACTTTATTGGGCCATCAAAGAGGACATGTTCAGTGGCATTCACACCGACGATGCGAACATAGGTCCCTTGGACGGCAGCCTCTTTAATCACTACAAGAGCCGCCTGCCGCGCTTTCTGCAACATTCCGTTCGTCAGCATGCTTCCGCTGACATCCTGAATGAGCGCAATGTAATCAGGTCTTTTTAGCTCTAATGACTGCAGGATCATTTTGGACTTTTCGATGCTGGAGTCCTGGCCCACCGCTGGCCGCAGCACGAAAAGGGATGCCGTGCACGAAAGCAATAGTGTGGCGGCAAAAGCAGAACGGGTCATTAAGTGGATTGTATCAAGCAGGCATCACCGGTAACTTGCGTTGATAATACGTGCAGTGACAGCTGCTGTGTGTCGATACCATCCACTGGCGAGGTTTTCGGCCTGGCCTCCTGGTGCATTGGTCGACAGAAACACCTGACTCCTATAATCCCCGGGGGCGAGGCG
>CAIRTT010000157.1 GCA_903881535.1 uncultured Armatimonadota bacterium | reverse complement strand
GGGAAGCCACGCTTTCTGGCGTGCGGTTCCGGGCCTGTAATTCCATCCCCAAAAGGTGAGTTTGCCGCCATCATGGTGAGCGCCGCGGAGCTGCAAATCATTCACATCAAGACGGGCAATGTGCTGTTTACGACGGGCAATGCCACTGGCGTTGCCTGGCAAAATGAGCACACATTTCGTTACACGCGCAGCTATCAAGCATGGCCCGGACCTCGCTACGATGATGTTCCCTTTACATACGATGTTCGTAAACGCCGTGCAGAGAAGGTCGCTGACTCAATGCAAAGCGCATCAAAAGCAAATTATCAGCTTGAAAATGACTTTGAAGGGGATGATGCCTACTCGTATATCGTGGATGCCGCGGGTCGCAGGACGCGGCTGAGCGGCGATGCACGCTGGACTAACCGCTGGAAGGGCAATGTCATCCAGGCCTTAGAGCTTGGTGAGCGTCTCCCGGATGGCCGCTACGAGGTCCACACGTATGTGAACCGGTCGACTGGCCAGATTGTCGGCAAGCTGGATGTAGAGAAGGCAGAGATTTCGTACTGGTTCACAACCCCGGGGGATTACCGCAAGCTCGCTGATACAGGCTGGATGCTCGGCTGGCCACTCCGGAGATTTACGAAGCACGGGAGTATCGTCATCATGGAAAGCCCCCTTTATCGCGCTCGTATCGATAACCCCGAAAAGTGGGAGCGCATCTGGCCAGATGCGCATCACGCGGGCAATGCCGTTCAGGTGGGGTAGAGTGAGTGCCCATACCCCACAGGGGTAAATTCCCGTTTATCCCGGCGGCTGGCTCGTCAAGCCGACCAACGCCTCAAGCGTGCGGGCAGTCTGCTTGATGTCCATCTTCAAGTAGCGGTCGCGGCCATTGGGCTTTGGAATGAACTTGGTAAAGCCATCCTTTTCGACTACCACCTGACCCGGTTCGGAGAGCGTAAAGTACTCTGGACGGTCGGGGAGGACAGCATACAGACAGCTCGCCAAATCCCAGCACGGACGCTCTTCTTTTGGCTGGCAGTAGAGCTTGTACGCAATCGGAATCGGATGCTTTTCGACGTAGCCGAAGTCCTGGGCAATGGATGTCAGCGGATACCGTAGCGCCCAGCCAATCTCAAAGCCGCCCCAGATGATAGGAGTTGGCCACTGCTCCGTCAGCGTCTGAGCACTCGGGACATCCTGCGTGACGTTGTATTCAGTGAAGTGCGCATTGCCATCGATGCTGGTAAACGCGCCCGCCATCACCGAAAGAAACTTCACCTTGCGCGCAATCAGCGCACGATCTTCAGGGTTTGCTGCCATCCGCGCAAAGTTGCTGAAAAAACCGACCTGAATCAGGACTACGGAGCCATCCGGCTGGGCCTTCAGCGTCTTGCGAATCAGCTCAACGGCTTCCGGTGCGGTGTCGGGATTAACAGCCGTCTTGAACTGCGCATGCGCGCCAACAAATGGGCTAGGATCAGCAGGCTTTGTATGGCGAATCACACCAATCGGAATCCGTGGGCGACCGTAAAAGTGGTTGACCGCATCCGTGTAGAGCGCCGACTTCGGGTCATTGCGCGT
>CAIRTT010000156.1 GCA_903881535.1 uncultured Armatimonadota bacterium | reverse complement strand
GTACGTCTATGTACGATTCGTTATGGCAGGCGTTTGCATTTGGACGTGGTGATGTTTCAGCACGTAACCGCACATTTATGGGACCTATGACTCTTGCAACTGCAGAGGCCGATGGCCGCATTAATGATTGGATTGTTGCTTGGTATCGTGCGCGGGCAGCGGGTGACGTCGGGTCCATCATTGGTGCTGCTGCTGCGGTACACGCATCAGGTTTTGGGTGGCAGAATGCGATGACAATCCATACAGATGATCATATTGATGGATGGAAGCGCTGCGTGGATGCGGCTCATCAGGAGGGTGCGCTCTTTGGGACGCAGCTGTATCACGGTGGTGCCGCAAGTCATGATGCGCTGCTTGGGCATCAACCATGGTGTCCCAGTGCATGGAAGCGGGATGGCTTCGACCCTGCACGGGAGATGACGGTAGACGAAATCGAGATTGTCATTGATGCCTTTGCCGATGGTGCACGCCGGAGTATTGATGCGGGTTGCGACTTTGTTGAGCTGCACGGCGCACATGGCTATCTTTTGCATCAATTTTGGCGTCGCGATGTCAATCACCGCGAGGACAAGTGGGGCGAGCCAACCCTTTTCGCCACGGAAGTCATAAAGGCTGTGCGTGCTGCTGTAGGTGTAGATATTCCGATCCTCTATCGCTTTAGCATCCACAGTGATGATCCTGCTGCCACGGATGAACCTGTGACGCCTGAATCGCTGTCGGTCTACCTAAAAGCCCTTGAAGATGCGGGTGTGGATGTCTGGGATATTTCATGTTGGCGCGAATCCCGACGAGGCTATTTCGGCACGACGACGTTGTTGCCCGAGTGGGTGCGGCAGTCGTCAAACTTACCGCGTATTGTCGCAGGGAATTTTCTAGAACCTGCAGGTGCCGCGGAGTACTGTGAAAGTGGATATGCGGAGGGGATTGCCCTTGCGCGTGGCTTGATTTCGGATGCAGCCTGGTGCGAACGTGCCCTGCTGGGGGATGCGTACCGACCGTATCAGGATACGGATTTGCATGAGCTACATGCTGGGCGCGATCCGGGAGTTTGAGCGGCGTTTGCCTGCGCGTTCTGTTGCCTGTTGTCGAAACACTGGCAGGTATACTGAGATGAACGTGTGATCCACACACGTAAGGAGTTACTACCAATGGCTAGCCATACATTGTCGCCGTTGCCCTACGCATTCGATGCACTTGAGCCACACATCGATGCGCTTACCATGGAAATCCACCATGACCGCCATCATCAGGCCTATGTCAATAACTTGAACACTGCGCTCAAGGACAGCCCTGAGCTCGCGGAGCTCTCAATCAATGCATTGATTGCAGACCTCGCTAATGTTCCTGATGCAATCCGTGGAGCCGTTCGCAACAATGGCGGCGGACATGCAAACCATTACCTTTTCTGGGATGTCTTGACACCTGGCGGAGCGAATGAACCATCCGGTGATTTGCTCGTTGCAATCAACGCTGCCTTTGGCTCGGTGGATGCCCTGAAGGCTGCGATGTCCGAAGCTGGTGTAAAGCGCTTTGGAAGCGGATGGTCCTGGCTGATTTCGGCTGCGGATGGCACGCTTTCCGTTGCTAGCACGGCTAATCAGGATTCTCCGGTAATGGGCGCTGCTGTTGCAGGTTGTGCGGGAACGCCACTCCTTGGCATCGATGTGTGGGAGCACGCTTACTACTTGAAGTATCAGAACAAGCGCCCGGATTATCTTTCGGCAATCTGGAGTGTTGTCAACTGGGACAAGGTTGCAGCGCGCTACGCAAACCGCTAGTCGGCGTGCGTTTCGTGAAAAAGCGAGCCCCGGCAATGCCGGGGCTCGCTTTTATTTGTGAGCGAAACGCTGTGAGTAAGCCCGTTAGCTGGTCGCCGGCATCAGGATAGCCCTGCATGGTGCGCCATCACACGCAATCCGAATCGGTAGGCAAACAAGCTCGTATGGACCTGCATCTACATCGGAAAGGTCGAGCCCCTCAACAATGATGACTTTGTTACCGAGGAGCATTTGGTGCGTCTCGACATTTCCAGCGTGAAATGGGCCAATCGAGAGATAATCGATTCCGATGAGCTTCAGTCCCCGGTTGATCAGATAGCTTGCGGCTGTATGGTCGATACCAGTGTAGTTTTCATAAAACGCTGGTTGATACAGCCGGCCTGCGTGGTCATCGATTTTTAGGAGAAGACGGGTACACACTTCTGGGAGTTCCTGCGCCGCAAAGTATTCAGCGGTGAGGACTCCAGTGCATGTTACGTGGTGCACATGACAGGGTCCGATAAGTGTGGACAGCTCAAGCGTGTCGACGAGACCACCGCCCGGGACAAAGTGCCGGGGGGCATCCAGGTGCGTTGCCGTGTGTGCGCCCATGTCGATGTGTGTGATTTCAGCCGCATCTCCATTTTCGTGGGTCGCCGTTTGCGTAAGACTCACACTTGGATGACCGGGCCAGACGGGTGTCGCATTGGATGTTGTGACACTAATATCGATTGGGTAGGTGAGCATGATTATGGAATATCACTCCTATCTAAAAATTCGATCAGACATCGCTGAGATAAGGCATTAAGGACGCCGGCTGCTTTGGGTCCGAGGACGCAAGCCGCAGTGGCAATACAATCGGCATCCTCCGAGCGACTAGCACGCACGGCTACGTGGCGAGGGGATTCCATTCCAAGTCCTGTACGCGGGTCGATGATATGGCTGAAGCGTCGTTTTCCGATGGTGACGAATTGACTTGCATCCCCACTTATGGAAAGTGCTCCAAGAAGGTCTACAACCTTGCGCCCGACCTGAACTTTCCATGCCTCTCCATTCGCTTTGACGCCATTTGCGAACATATCGCCGCCGGCTTCGATG
>CAIRTT010000155.1 GCA_903881535.1 uncultured Armatimonadota bacterium | reverse complement strand
GTTTACACAATGGATGGCGGTGCAGAGAAGACCTATGTCACGCCATTGGTTCTCGATGGCAAGCGGCACACGATTGTGTTCTGGTCGGAGGATGTTGCAGGCAATACAGAAGACAAGCGGACGCTGATTCTGCCTGTGAGTCCTGTCAGCTTTAGCATCGAGCCTGAGAGTCTTCTCGGTGGCGGTACGGCATCGGGTGTCATCCGGCTGTCAGGTCCAGCCCCTACTGGTGGATTAGCCATCGCGTTAAAATCGTCTTCCACAGCGGTCAAGCCACTCGCATCCGTGCTGATTCCAGCCGGCCAAGACCGGATAACAGTGAGCTTACCGACCTTTGGTGTTGCAACATCAACGGTGTCCACTGTTACAGCCACCGGAAATGCCATTTCTGTTACGGGCACGCTTACGGTTCTTCCGGGGGTGCTTTCGGACATCACGATAGCACCGGGGAAAGTCCCCGGAGGGCTTGCGGCATCGGTGACGATTTCGATGTCCGCAGCGGCTCCAAGCACGGGGATGAAGGTCTTCCTGCTCTCCGATGACCCTGCATTTGTCATCCCTCCCGTGGCGACGATTCCTGCGGGCAAGACGAGTGTGGTGATTGCGGCGAAGACGCTGGTTGTCGGTGCCGACACCGATGTCAAGGTCACGGCGAGTGTGAATGGCGTTGTTGTTGATGAAGATGTAACGGTACAGGCGGCACGTGTTGCAGCTGTTTCGATTTTGCCTGCGGTGGTGCTTGGTGGCAAGCCGGCGGTTGTGACGATTATGCTAACCGGTGTCGCTCCTAAGGAAGGCTTGGTTGTGGTGCTCTCAGATGACATTTCTGCGGCTAGTGTTCCAGCAAGCGTCGCGATCAAGGCGGGGGCAAAGGTCGGGACCTTTACGGTAACGACATCGGCTGTTTCACAGGCCGTGACGGGAAATGTCACTGCGAAGCTGTTTGACTCTGAGGTTAGCGGCGCGCTTACGGTGCGTTCAACGGGACCAGCACTTGTAAAGCTTGCTCCAGTGGCCGCTACTGGCGGTATGTCAGCGGTAGGAACAGTGACTCTCACAGAGCCTGCGCCGGTTGGTGGACTTACGGTTCAGCTGACATCCGATGCACCAGCAGTTACCATCCCGGCGACGGTGGTCATCCCAGCGGGAAAGACGGCAGGAACCTTTACCGCACAGACATCGGGTGTAACCAAAACCACTGTTGGCACTGTTACGGCAACGGTAAATGGGCTTTCGGCATCCGGGACATTGACGGTTCTCGGGACACCGCTAGGTACATTCACACTTGCACCAACGGCGGTTTCGGGAGGTCAGTCGGTACTCGGGCAGGTCACGATTACAGCGGCAAGCAGCGCGGATACGGTGATTGAGATTACGAGTGCAGTCCCGGCGACGGTTCAGGTTCCAGCAACAGTGACAATACCTGCGGGTAAGAAGTCAGCGACATTTACAGTGACGACATCAAAGGTAACCAAGGCAGTTTCGGTCAAAGTCACGGCAAGCTCGGGTGGGATTGTGAAGGCTGTTAGTCTGAATGTGAAGCCGTAGTCAGTAAGACTAAATTGATGGGGGCTTTTCCCGTAGCGTTACGCTTCGGGGAAAGCCCCTGTTGCTGTTAATAAGACACTTCGGCTCACTCGCAATAAACGAGCAACATCGGAACTGATAATAAACGAACCAGCTTTCTCGCCGCGTCACGCCGCGAGGAAGGCCCCTTTGTGCCACGTGATGTCCGGGGTTCCACGGGTGCCAAGCGTGACTTCTATGACATCAAAGCGGATGCCGACATCTTCAGGCTGCGGATTCTGTGCAAGCCATAGCTGTGTGAGCATCACAATCTGATGCTGCTTCGCCGCCGTCACGTTCATCCCAGGAGTCATCCCGCTTCCACGCCGGCGGAGCGTCTTCACTTCAACCACGCAAAGCGTTGTTCCATCCATGCAAAGGATATCCAGTTCACCACGAACGCCATGCCCAGTACCCGGGCGGATATTACGATCAACAAGGTTGGCCCTGGATGCTTCCAAAAACCGGACAGCCAGGTCTTCACCCAGCTGCCCGATACGTTTTAGTTCACCCGGCAAAGTGTCAGGCCATCCCCAATCGGCAAGAGAACCATCTCAACCCGCGTGTCAGCATGCACCTTGATGTTCAGCGCACGAAGCGCAATCGTGTCGTCATCCTGAACATCCTCATCGATGACCTTTGCATACCAAAGCGTATTGTCAATCCCAATAACTCCACCCTTACGAAC
>CAIRTT010000154.1 GCA_903881535.1 uncultured Armatimonadota bacterium | reverse complement strand
GGGCCTGCGCTGCCGGCGGCAGTCGCCATCATTCTTGGCATCAGCATTCTCTGCGCGCTCGCTATACGCAAAGTCGCAGGCAAGCGCTCACGCTATCTGATTGGTTGGTAGAACCTAAAGCCAGCGGTCAGCAAAGTCTAGAAAGGCTGCCCAGTCATCTGCTGTGACCGCGTGCACTCCAGGCCGTAGAAATGTCCCTTGACGCCCAAGGCTGACCTTTCCTTGCTCGACCGTTGCCGGGATACCCGAGTCGTTCTTTCCAAGGAGCGCCCACGCAGGTTGTGCAGAACGGAGTGCTTCGAATTGGCCATCCGGGTTTGCCCACGTGTCTTGCACGGCATTTGAAAGCAGGACTGGTCGTGGGGCAATGCAGGCGATCACATGATGTTGGTCGAATGGCAGACGCTCAGTTGCATCTGAATAGGCCTTAAACTTTGCGTTGAACCAGTGGGGGAAGCGCTTGTTGATGTCCGAGACCTTCTCACCGATGGCGCCCCGGCTTGGCGCCGCGCCGCCGCAGCCACTTTGGTGAGGAATGACCAGCGCGATGCGCTCATCGGTGGCTCCCGCGAGCAGCGCAGCCTTGCCATTTCGTGAATGGCCCATAATCGCGATGCGCTTTCCGTTGACTTTGGTATCGGTGACTAGGTAGTCGATGGCCCGGTGGACACCCCAGGCCCACGCGGCGACGGAGCCACGGTTGATGGTCTGTTTAGGCTTCCCGGCGATGCGGTCTTCCCAGCTCCGAATACCGCCGTCGTGGTCGACACGGTCTTCATCAATGTCGGCGTAGCAAATGTGTGCGACCGCGTAGCCACGCGCAATCGTCCGCTCAAGCTGCCACCCAGATGCAAGCGAGCCACGCCCTTTACAGCTACCAAAGTTCCATCCAGTACGCTCAGGAATGCGCACATCATCAGTCAGCGAGTCGTTACCGCAAAACCCCAGCGCCAGGAAGCATGGGACTTTCCCACGGCGCTTGTTCGGCGTGAACAGCATAAGTTGGATGCTGGGGGCATCCGCGTCATCAAAGTGAATCCGCACGATTCTGCAGGTTGCCATGCCGCCGAGGGCATCCTTGAATTCGCTGGTGACTTCGAATGCCATGCCAGGTGGCGTCGCAGGGAGAGGCCCGTACATCTCATCCTGAACCCGCTTGAGGATGTCCTTGCGGAAGCGCTTCCACTGCCCAGGAGTCTCAACCGGTTTGCCATTGAAGTCACGGAGGAGCTCAGGCAGCTGCATCGAAATACCGGGCTGGATCGCTTGTTCGGACATTTGTGTTTCCTAGGCTGCGGACTTGCGGCGGGCCCACTGGTCAAACGCAACGGCTGCGAGAATCAGTGCGCCAATATAGGCTTTCTGTAGAAATGGTTCGACACCAATCAGGTTCAGACCATTCCGGAGGAAGGCGACCAAGAGAACGCCAAGAATCGTGCCGCTGACACGCCCTTCGCCGCCCGAGAGGCTGGCGCCACCCACGACAACCGCCGTGACAACATCCAGCTCATAACCTTCCGCACTCGTTGGGTTGCCAGAACCCTGGCGCGCCGCTTCAACAAGGCCGGCGAAGCCGGCGAAGATTCCACCTAGGATGTACGTCCAAAGCAGCGTTTTGTGAACTGGGACGCCGCTGACACGGGCAGCTTCCGCATTTGATCCGATTGCCTGCACGTAGCGACCAAACTTCGTAAAGTGCATCGCCAGCGCTACGAGTCCCGCAATCGCGATGGTCATGATGAGTGGCGTCGGGATGTTAAAGAACTTGCCGCCAGCAAACTGCATAAATGCCTCAGGGGCGCCATCCACGGTGACACCCTTTGACAAGGAAAGAGCAGCCCCACGTGCTATAAGCAGCATCCCGAGCGTAGCGATAAACGCTGGAATCCGTAGCTTGGTGACGAGGAGTCCATTAATTGCACCCGCAACACCACCGGCAGCAAGGCCCGCAAGCATCGCCAGTGGCACTGGGACCTTCATGTTGACCATTAAGTGGACGCTGACCACACCGCTAAATGCCATCACAGAGCCGACAGAGAGGTCGATACCGCCACCGAGAATAACGATGGTCATTCCCATGGATGCAATCAGCAGCCAGGCGTTTTGCCCGACGATATTGGTGATGTTATCCATGCTCCGGAAGGGAGCGGACTGGGATGCGAAGAAAAGGAACAGCAGTATCAGGGAGACGGCTGGGAGGAGGCGTTTTGCGAGTGTCATGAGTTGGCTTCCTGGTGTGGCGGGTCTGCCGTTTCGGTAGGGGCGATATCGCGCCCGGTCATCATCCAGTGGAGGACACGCTCAGGGGACGTATCCGCGCGGTTAATCACCGTGACAAGCTTTCCGTGGAACAAAATGGCGATACGGTCGCTCATCCCGAGGAGCTCAGGAATTTCGGAGCTGACCAGAACAACGACGGAGCCCTTACGCGTCACATCGTTCATCCGCTCGTAAATCTCAACCTTGCTTCCGACATCCACGCCCCGTGTCGGCTCGTCGAACAGCAGCACCGTACTCTCAGCATGCAGCCAGCGCCCTAGAACGACCTTTTGCTGGTTGCCACCCGACAGGTTGCCCACCGCATTTTCGGTGGATGGCGTCTTTACAGCAAGCGCTGTTATCTGTTTCTGTGTCGCCGCTTTGTCTGGACCGTGCAGCAGCCATGGGCCAGGCGCAATTTTGTCCAGACCTGCAAGCGTCGTGTTATGACGAATTGGTAATGCGATCGCAAGGCCAGTTTTCTTACGGTCTTCGGTAAGGAGTCCAACACCTGCATCTATGCAAATGTGCGGGCCCTTTCCAAGGGGAACGGATTTTCCATCGATCGTGAGCGTCCCCGTGGATGGCTCAAGTCCAAAGAGGGTTCTCAAGGTACGGGAGCGGCCGGAGCCTGTAAGGCCCGCGATTCCGATGACTTCGCCTTCGTGAATATCAAGCTTAAAGCCCGGAAGGTCGACTGCAACCTTGACGGCACCGGGTTCGATAGCGGCGCGTGGATAAAAGTCCTTGAGGTCCCGCCCGACCATCGCCTTGACAACCTTACTCGTGTCCGTATCGGCAGTGTCTGCCTCGTAGACCAGCTCGCCATCTCTTAGAATGACAAACCTGTCACTTATTGCAAAGCACTCAGGGAGGCGGTGGCTGACATAAACAATGCCAAGCCCCTTTGCACGGAGGTCTCGGAGGGTCTCAAAAAGCGACAAAATGTCTTGTTCACCCAGACTGGATGTCGGTTCATCCAGCAACAAAACCTTTGCATCCCGTGCGAGGGCCTTCGCGATTTCGACAAGCTGGCGCTGCGCCGGACCGAGAGAATCGACCATGGCGGCCGGATCAATCGCAAAGCCATGGGCATCCAAGACTTCCTTCGCGCGTTGATAGATAGCTTTGTGATCGATAATGCCAAACCGGGTGGGTTCATTCCCCAGGCAGATATTGGCTGCAACCGACAGGTGTGGGGAGAGGTTGAGCTCCTGATAGACCATTTGGATGCCGAGGGCAGCGGCCTTTGCAGGAGTGCTAAGGGAAACCGTTTCACCCAGCCAGCCTACATCACCTGTATCCGGAGGCTGCAGACCGGTGATGGCCTTAAGGAGCGTGGATTTTCCCGCACCGTTTTCACCGAGCAGGGCGATGATCTCGCCCTGCCCGATACGGAAGTCGACGCCCTTCAGCGCCTTGACGGCGCTGCCGAACGATTTTTCGATGCCCTTGAGGGTCAGCCAGTCTGCCATTCAGGCAGGCTACTTCGCAGCCGGACGTAGTGCCTTGACTTCAGGAGTTTCTGCATTCTCCTTAGTCATCACGACGGAACCCGTGTCAATCGTCTTCGCCGGGGATTTGCCGGTCAGGTGCTCGTGCATCGCCTTAACTGCTGAGTAGCCCATGTTCTCAGGATTCTGCAGAACCAGTGCATCGATCTCACCCTTGACGACTGCTTCATCCAGCTGGGGGGTGATGTCAAAGCCAATCAGCTTGATCTTGCCCAGAAGGTTGCGGTTCTTGACAGCCTGAAATGCACCGACAATCGTCGGCTCAGCTGGTGCGTAGATTGCAACGACATCCGGGTCCTTGGTCAAAAGGTCCTCGGTGACCTGCTGGCTCTTCGCACGGTCGGACATGCCAAAGTTGGACTTGACAATTTTGATGCCCGGAGCGTTCTTCTTGAGATACTCTTCGAAGCCATTTTCACGGTCATTCACGGATGCGGCATTTGCAGCCATCATAATCATCCCGACCTTGCCGCTTGTCACACCAGACTTGATGAGACGCTCGGCGGCCAGCTCGCCACCCTTGCGGTTGTCGGTTGCGGTAAAGCTGACGTAGGAGTCTTCAGGGACATCCGCGGCCGAGTCAAACAGCACAACTGGGATGTTTGCTTCTTTTGCCTTCTTAATCACATTGGCGAGGGCGGATTTATCAAGAGGTGCGAGGAGGATGCCATCCACTTTGGCGGCAATCGCGTTTTCGACGACGGCGATCTGACCGGATGTATCCGATTCCTTTTGCGCGCCATCCCACTTAATGTTGTAGCCAAACTCTTTGCCGCCGCGGTCACCGCCGGCGTGCACTGTCTGCCAGAAGACGTGGGTCAGGCCCTTTGGAATCATCGCAAACGTTTTCTGCCCCGGCTTTGCGGCAGAATCAGCACCGGTCTTACCGGCATCGCCCGCTGGAGTACAGCCGGCAATCAGCGCGGCAGCGGCACAGGATGCCAGGAATAAGCGTCGTCGCATGGGAAACCTCCTACATTGCCGGCGTCGGCAATTCTACGCCTGAATAATAACGCAATTACGGGAGGCGGTGCATACTGTGTGGGCCTTGGAGCCGTTGTTATCGGGAATCATCCAAACGGATAGAATCAAGCCATGAACGCACCGCTCTCCTCGATTATCGCCATCGCGGCAATCGGCATCGCCACTCTCGTCCCTATAACGCATGGGGTTGCTCAGGAACCACAGGATGCCCCAAAGCCTGCGCAGTTCACCATCGCTGTGAAGGACAAGAAATTTGGCACGGTTAAGCCAGATGCCGATGTTGTCAAAAAGGCCATCCATGCAACGGATCTCCTCGCTTTCAAAGACAAAACGGGTAAGGAAATCACCATCACCGGCAAGGTCTACTCCGTCTTTGCACCGAAGTCCCATTCGATTGTGCTGTTGAATTTCGCAACCAATTACAAAGATGCCATCACGGTTGCTATCAAGGCCAAGGACTTCGCAAGCTTCCCCGACCTTCGTAAGCTCAAGGATAAGCAAATTGTCATGACCGGCAAGTGCATTGATTACAAAGGCCAGCCCGAGCTCGAAATCTCCCTTCTAAAGCAGCTGCAAGTCATCGAATAGTTGGTTTTCCCGGGCCTCTTCCTTCGATAGGAGGCTCTGGGTCATTAAAAGTCGATGTAAATAAACTTGCTTTCCATGTGGGTAGCCGCAAAGGTAACAGACCTTCG
>CAIRTT010000153.1 GCA_903881535.1 uncultured Armatimonadota bacterium | reverse complement strand
TGGATTGAGAGCAGTCCACTGGCGTTTCTAGGGAAGTTCCTGCTGTCTGGGCAAGGGGATGTTGCTCCATTGACGCACGAGATACTCCGCAGGGCCGTCAAGGATCCGAATGAGCGTCCGGTGGTGCACGCCGCAGGTTGATTTAGTCTAAAGGCTCCGGGGTGACCTGGAGCTCGGTGTATTTCGCGGATGACCCTCTGGCAAGCTCGACTGGATACTTTTGGGCATTACGCTCCATTTTGCGGCTGAAGGCGGCCGTGATATCGATGCCTTGATCATGCGCGAGGAGCAGGGTGTAGTAAAGAACATCCGCCAGCTCATCCCCGAGGGCTTCCTTGTTCTCCGCAAGCTTTGCATCGAGTGCATCGCCATTCTTCCACTGCATCAGCTCAAGGACTTCTGTGGCTTCGAGGACGAGGGACAGAGCCACATCCTTTGGCGTATGGAACTGCTTCCAGTCACGTGCATCCCGGAACGCGGTGATTGCCGCGGTGATTTGGTTAATGTCCATGAGGATGTTCTTCTTTAGATGTTGCGGGAATCTGTTGTAGGAACGCTTCGAGCTTTTTAGCGTATTCTGCGGGCTTTAGGTGGATGATTTCCGTGTGGCGTGTTCCATCCACAAACCATAGTTCCGGGTCGCCCGGATAGGCTGTCGCTAGCCGATGTGAGTGGGTTACGGGAATCAGGTTGTCGTCTGTGCCGTGGACGAGCAGGAGCGGCGTATCGGTCATTTGGTGGATGCTGGCTTCTGGGGCTACATCATAAGGGTGGATACCGAGAACTTTCGCTCCAAAGTTCGATGTTGGTTCGGCGACCAGCTTGGCAATCTTTGGACCGAAGACCATTTCGAGGTGTTTGGCGATGGGTTCATCCAGACGTGCAAAGGGGCTGTCTGCAATCACAGCTGAGATGTCCGGGTCATCGGCGGCGACCATTAAGGAAATGGATGCGCCCATCGATTCCCCGAGGAGCACGACTGGGAGACCTGGGTATGCGGTGCGTGCAGCGGCGATGGTTGCTCTTAGGTCTTGGTGCTCTTGAACGCCAAAGGTGGTGCCTTTGCCACCCGATTCTCCATTGCCACGGAAATCGTGCATCACGATCGAGAAGCCTAGTGGATGTAAGTGCTCGGCATACAGCAGCATATTGCCTTTGTTACTTGCGTAGCCGTGGCTGACGATGCAGACGCCGCGTGGGGCGCTATGGGGAATATGCCAGGCATCGAGGGAGATGCCATCCGGTGCGGTGAGGGCCCAGCGGTCGTAAGCGAGTCCGAGCTCTGTCATCGGTGTGCGGTCATCCCGCTTACGGGGGGGATTCAGGAAAAACCAGGTGAGCAGGCGCGGCACAAACCCTGGGATATAGATTTTTCGGGTTGGTTTGGGGATGCTTTGACTGCTTGTCATGCCTGAATCCTACCACTTGGAGTTACGGTTGAGGATAGGCCCAATTACCTATAGTGGATGAATCATCCTGAGGAAAATCAACTACTATGCCAACACTATTGGTGTATGTACGACGTCAATCATGATGCAGGCTGGGTGTATGCGTTACGCCCTATTGATGGCCCAGGATATGTTTGTGTGACACGGTCCGCAGGGGAGCACGTTGTTGTGTTTTCTGATGGTGCGGCGGCGATGGAGTGGCGTGACAAGCAGGGCCTCCGCGACTGGGTGGATATCGTTGCTGTGCGTTTATCGAGTGCGCCATTTGATCATTTTTGGTGGGATGGGGTTGCGTTCAGTCGTCCCCGGCTTACGGCAACGGCATAGAGAAGAATCTGTTTGGTTGGTGGCAATCGGCAGCCATCAGAGTTTGAGAGCAAAGTCCCGCAGAGCAATGAGGCCCTGCGGGATTTTGTGGATTTTCTGATTCCTGAGCACGGTATGTCCATCGAGAACGTCATGGCTTTGTAAGTCGGCTGCCCGGGTGGTCGCGGCGCCAAATTGTATTTTGATGCTCAAGGCATGTGCTCACAAGCAAGAATCTCTGCTTGGACAAGAAAGAAAAACACCCACTTTTGGAGAGAATCCAAAGCAGGTGTCTAACTCACAAACAAACGTAGAAACTACGCGATCGCCTTCTTTGTCCGATAGCCTTCCGGGTGATCACGGCGCCAATGAATTTAGATGAATGTAGCGACTC
>CAIRTT010000152.1 GCA_903881535.1 uncultured Armatimonadota bacterium | reverse complement strand
TGTCCCGGATGATTTCCGAAGACACATTTACATTTGCCATTAAGGGGTCGAGTAAGTTTCCAACAGGTGGCTTTTCGTATTCCGGTACAGCAGTCCTGGTTGCGACAGACAATGTGACCCTTGGGTCGAAGTCGGGCCTCGTCAAGTTGACGGCGACAACAAACCTTTCCTTCAACGGTGAGCCGGATTCATCGGTTTCTGACACTTGGTATAGCTACGATGCAAATGGGAATATCTTGGAAGTAGCCAATAAGGATTCTGAAGATGCGTTGTTTGAGCAGGCGACCCCATTTATGTTCCTCCCTGGGACATATGCAGTTGGGATGAGTGGAAGCTACACAAAGACGAACGCGGATGACACAACCAGCAATGTGACTTGGGATGTGCATGAAGAGTCGGTTGTCACGGTTCCGGCGGGCAAGTTTGAGACCTTTGTCGTAGTGGTGACCGATACGCAATCGGATGGCATCGTATTAAAGACTGAGTACTACGTGACCCCGCAGCTTGGGTACCCGGTAAAGCTCGAGGTAAAGATAACGGGCCCAGGTGGCATCAGCCAGACAGATGAAGGTGTTCTTAAGTCCTATTCAGCTCCGCTTCGCGGTTAGGTTAAGACTTCATTCAGACCTGCGGTCCGCGCAGTCGCTGCGTGGGCCGTTTTTGTTCCCTAGGAAGTTAGTCTTCCGGTTGCTCCGGGTTTTTGGGTTGTTCAGCAGCCCGCATAACTTTGTAAACCGTCTTCGGGCTCACTTTGAGAAGGCGCGTTACCTTCGTAATCGGATGGCCGTTTGCAATCAGGGATTTGATTTGCTCTGCTCGTTCCTGCGAGATTCCACGCCGGGCAGGATCAGGAGTGAACGTGCGTCCACAATCTTTGCAGATGTAGCGCTGTGTCCCCCCTCGGTTACTCCCGAAGCGGACACAATGCTGCGATGCACATCTGGAACATGCAGTGTCGGATGGCCTATTGGTGTTCGAAAGATTGTCCATTACATGCACATCACAAAACTAAACCGTGATGTGACATCAAAATTGATTGACCAGCAGTCACAAATGCTCTTCATTGCACCATAGAGCCTCAAGATAGACATCAATAGGCAATTTACACCAGATAAAGTAGAACGGACATCAACGCCTACCGGAAATTCATCAACGCAGTAGGGAAATATCGACCTAAATGCATCTTTATTGCCTAATGATGCCAGAATCTTGCCACTATTTCAATATCGCAATGCAATTTATTAACCATTTGAGTCCAATCAAGCCCTTTTAACCTCAAAAATTATTATTATCCACACACTTTCATCAATTCAGACATATATGACTCTGTGACGACAAATAACAACATCCTATAGAATGCATATTCTATGTCACCCTTGGTATTAATGGGGGCCGTTGATGGATTAACTCCACGAATGCACATCGTTCCCCTTCAACCCAACCCCGGCTTCGTTAACAAACATGCACAGTGTTCGTAAGAAGACCGAGGCTTGTCATAATCACTGCGTCTCGCGCAGATCGTTCTAGAAGATGCACACAATCTGAAAAACACCAGCAGTCAGACACACTGTTTCCGCCGCTGAGGGAATGCAAGCTTCATCACCAAAAGAAGAAATGCTCGTAACACGCAGACTGTCACTGCATAAGAGAAGTCAATCCTTTACGACAAGTCCCAGATCACGCAGCAAGTGCAATGGTGTGCCATTTGCGTAGGCAGGACGATACCCCTTCGGCACCCAGCCTTCCGCAATCCGGTAAACCGTCTTTGGACTCACACGCACCGCCAGGGCGATCGTGTGTTTAGAACATCCTTTGGCAATGGCGACCTTAATGATGTCTACCTTCAGTGGAGAAATCGTCCGCGTGTTCGGAGTGGGAGTAAATGTCTTCCAACAGCCTGTGCAGCGCCACCGCACCGTGCCACCCCGGTTCTGACCAAATCTCTGCACGCCATCCGCCTCGCAATAGGGACAGCTCGGCCGCGGTGCGGACCGCTTCGAGTTCATTTGAATAGGTTGTGCATCCATGTACTCCTAATACCAATGATGCATACCGACAACCATACTCAATTGTGTGTATGGCAGATTGCAAAAATAGGATGTATGCGGAGACCTTTGCACACCCTCCAGATGCCTTCCTAACAAAAATATGCTTTCCGTCATGCGTTGAACTGTGCTATCAACGCATAAGGTTTGCCTAAGGGAAAGCGCGACACAGTCCGACCCACGACAAAGTCAAACAAAGACAGCAACGCTAAGAGAGAGGGTCCATCAGGATACACTTACATGGTATGAGCATGAATGTCAGAAGGATAGTGATGGCAGCGAACGGCGAGCTTACCGGCCGGGCGGAGGACCTCCTCCTTAAGTCTGTCGTGGATGCCGACATCATCTACGGAATCGATGGTGGAACGCGCCACTTTCTCCGCCACGAAATCATCCCGACACTCGTCACTGGAGATTTTGATTCCCTCAGCCCCGATGAACGCGCGTACTTGCTGGCATCCGGCACCGATGTCATCCACACACCCGATCAGGACTATACAGACCTCGAAAAGGCGCTGACGATTGCAACGGTTCGCCACCCGGATGCTGACATCACGATATTTGGCGCAACCGGCGGACGCCTCGACCATCAACACTCTGTGCTCTCAACGTTGACCAGCTTTGGTCGTAGACATCGGATTCAACTGGTCGATAACCATGGCACCACCTTCCATGCGCAGAGTGGGATGATCCTCAGCGATGACTCCCTTGTTGGCAGAACCATTTCGCTGATTTCCCTCGGACCTGTACACGGTGTCCGCACCAGCGGCGTCGCCTGGCCGCTTTCGGATGAATCCCTCATCCCCGGAAAGCGGGATGGCACCCTCAATCGCATCACCAGCACACCCGTCGTGATCGCAGTCTCGGATGGTGACCTCCTTGTGCATCTACACCATGCACCCGAGCCCGCGAGTGTCGCCATCGTAACCGATGACCAAATGCTGCAACGCCTCATCGATGTACGCTGGCATGTCCTCCGCCCGAACCGGCCACGGAGCGCAGCGCAATTTGATATCGATAACGCTCAGGGGACTGTGCATATCTTGGCATCGGATGATGCAGGAAACCCTGTCGGCTGTGCAACGCTTGCGGAAGTCCCGGATGGCTCCCTCCAGCTCCGCGGGATGGCCGTCAGCACACACCATCAGGGTACCGGCATTGGCCGCGCAATCCTCTCGGAAGTCTGCCGCCAGGCAGAATCAAAATCTGCACCACTTTGGTGCAATGCCCGCCTCCATGCGATTCCATTTTATGAACGAAATGGATGGGAGGTGGAAGGCGATGTCTTTCACGTGCCGGATGTCGGCCCACACAAAGTGATGCGTTTTAGAGGAGTTTCCCATTGACCCAACGTTCGATTGATGTCACGCCACGGACCGAAGATGCCCTTGCCATCCGGGATGCCATTTACAAGCTGGAAGACCAGCTCCCGGTTGAAGTCACCGATGAAGTCATCGAAAAGGCGGCCTGGTGGGGCGCAACCGTGCTGGCTGGCAACGACACATTAAACCTGACGCGCATCACCGACCCGGATGAAATGGCGCTGAAGCACTTCATCGATTCATGGAGCGTGATGGGAGTCCTCCGGGATGTCCCTGCGGGCGCAACACTCCTCGACATCGGAACCGGCGCTGGCTTCCCAGGTGTCCCGATCGCCCTCGCACGCCCCGACATCACCACCATTTTCATCGACACCATGGGCAAGCGCCTTAACTGGATAAAAGCCGCCTACGCCGCCCTCGGGTGGGATGCTCCAAAGACCGTCCATGCGCGGGCAGAGGTCATTGGGTGTGATGAAAAGTGGCGTGAGCAGGCGGATGTTGTCCTCGCTCGGGCTGTGAGCGCGATGCCAACGCTACTCGAGTGGTGTGGCCCGCTGGTAAAGCGGGGCGGGTTGTTTGTCGCCATGAAAGGCCCGGAAGTGGAGCCTTACGGCAGCGCAGCCCGCCAAATTGGCCTAACGCACGAGAAGACAATCACTGGGACGCTCTACGGAATCGAAGAGATCGAGCGTAACATCGTATGCTTCCGCAAGACGGCAAAGACACCGGTCAACCTGCCGCGCGCCATCAACGAGATCAAACGCAAGCCCCTCGGCTAAACCCTATTGAGTAGATATCTGGACGCCCTCATCAACGCAGATGGGCGTCTGGTATCCGATGTCTGATGCGGTAAAAGTAGCGCATAATGCTCGCTATGGACTCCGGCGTCGCATCCAAACCGAATAAGCTCTCTATCCCACTGTGGATGCAAGTCATCCTCTGCGTCCTCATCGGTACCGCTATCGGGATTCTCCTCGGGAAAACCAGCCCACTCGGGCCCGACCCGGGACGAACAAAGTGGCTCGACACCCTGGGCGGCACCGGGATGCTGGTGATCCAAGTGCTCCGCGCTCTGGCGGTCCCACTTGTCTTTTTCGCGATTATTGATGGCATCGTTCACATCAGTATCCCAAAGCGGTCCATCCCGAAGCTCCTTGCGGTTTGTGCGCTGAACACCAGTGTGGCGATGCTGATTGGCCTCACCCTAATGAACACCATCCAGCCTGGAAAAGCCTGGCAGGGGAAAGTGGATTCTCTCATCAGCGCAACGGGTGCGAAAGCTCCAGAAGCAAAAAAGTCGGATGACCCCGCATCCCCCGGCGCAACGCTGGAAATCCTCCCGAACATCACCTACATCGTCCCCAGCAGCCTTATCCGTCCCTTTGTCTACAACAACCTCCTCAGCGTTGTCCTGATTGCGGTCTTCCTTGGCTCCGCGCTACGCGCGATCCGCCAAAAGGCCATCGATGGCGCAGAGCTCCTCGAACGCGCCATCCATGCCTGCTACCACCTGCTTCTGCAAATGCTGGAGTGGACGATCAAGGTCATCCCGCTCGCGGTGCTGCTCATCGTGAGCAAAGTCGTCGGAAATACGGGGCCCAGCGTCTTCACACTGCTTGGTGGCTTTTTAGGCATCGTCGTCGCGGGACTGCTCATCCATGCGCTCATCTACTATCCGCTCGCGGCTTGGGTCTTTGGTCGCCGGAACCCCGCCACATACTTTGGCAAGAGCGCAGATGCAGTCATCTCAGGCCTCTCGACCAACTCAAGCTTGGCGACTGTCCCAATCACGCTGCGCTGCCTTGAAAAGCTCGGCGTTTCCCATGGAAATGCGCGCCTCTCGGCGTGTATTGCAACCAACCTGAACAACGATGGCATCACGCTCTATGAAGCGATGGCGGCGATTTTTCTGACACAAGCCCTCGGGATGCCGCTTGGCCTCACAGGTCAGATCACCGTGGTTCTCGCATCTTGCTTTGCCGCAGCCGGCATCGCCGGTATCCCGGAAGCCGGTCTTATCGTCCTGCCTCTGGTTCTTGGTGCCGCCGGCCTCACCCCAGAAACGGTAGCCATCGCGCTGCCGCTGCTTCTGCCCGTCGACTGGATCATCGCCCGCCTGCGCTCAGGTGTAAATGTCCTTAGCGATATATTGGTTGCGATTCAGCTGGATGGCCCGGAAAAGAAAACACCCAAAGCTTAGTTAGCTGTTGTGGAGGACGACGGTGCCGCCTGGCTCGAGCTGCCAGACCATCCCAGCCCCGGCGGATGCCCGAATCCCCAATGCATCATCCGAGTAGCCAAGCTGCCAGCGCTCCATCCCAGTAATATCAACCCGCTTCTGTGAGAGGTTGACGATGACCCGGATAGTTTTCCACGGGTCGCTGGAATCAATGCCATCCAGTTCCCATGCGAGGACCTGTTCGGGCAGACCCGTTCGAACCAGTTTGATCACGGATGGCCCGCTTAGCCTTGTATTGCTGCGAAAGGCTGGATGCGCTTTGCGAAGGGCAGCAAGGCCACTGATGTGGCTGATGCACTGGGCATCCGCAGGTGTTAGCGAGCGCCAGACATACTGATTGACCTTGTCGCCCGCGTTGTAGGAATTGTGGTTGCCGCCCTTCGTGCGGCCGATTTCAATGCCACCTTCGATGAAAGGGATGCCATGAGACAGCATCGTGACCGTGATACCAGCGCGCACTGCAGCATTCACACGGTCGGAATCTGGACCAGCTCCGAGAACGCGGGCCAGCTTATCGCGGAGGGTCATATTGTCATGGGCGCTGATGTAATTGACGCTTTCGGACGGCATCGCTGCGAAATCAGGCGAGCCTCTCAGCACACGCAGCATCGCCGCCGGATCCCAGCCAGCACCGGTGAGAACGCCTTTGCCATCGCCATCCAGGTCGCCCCGGAACAGCCCACGGAAGGTGTCATTAAACACCGCGATGCCGGTTCCGCGCTGATCGCCTTTACCGAGGCGCACCGGTCCCCCGCCACTCCAAGGCTCACCATAAAGAATGATTCCCGGCCGGATCACATCGAGGAGCCTCCGGACTGCCTTCGCGGTTGCAGGTGTGAAGATGCCCAAGAGGTCAAAGCGGAAGCCATCGACATGGTATTCCCGTGCCCAGAATGCGATGCTGTCACAAATGAACTTTCGAACCATCGTCCGTTCATCGTTCAGTGCATTTCCAACGCCACTCTCATTAATGACATTGCCTTCGTGGTCTGTCCGGAACCAGTAGTACGGGACCGCTGCCCAGAACGCACTGGAGTCCCCGCTTGCCGGGACGGAGTGGTTGTAGACAACATCCATCACCAACCCAATCCGTGAGCGGTGGAGGGCTTGCACAAGCTGCTTGACTTCCCGGATGGTTCGCTCAGAATCCCCAGGCCGCGTTGCGTATTGCTCTTCAGGGACATCGAAGAGCGTGGTCTCATAGCCCCAGTTGTAGTCCCGTGAGTGCTCCGGATTGAAATTCTGAAACGGCAGGAGGTGGAGGTGGGTGATGCCAAGTCGCACGAGGTGGTTGATGCCCGTAGGCTCGCCGGTCACCGGGTAGGATGTCTGCATCGCGAGGCCGGCGTACGTTCCGCGGAGGGCCTCGGGGACGCCGCTGCCCGGGTGGGTGGTCAGATCGCGGATATGCGCCTCATAGAGGATGGCATCCGTTTGCTGCGCAACACGAACAGGCCGGTCGTTTTCCCAGCCCGCGGGATTTGTCCGCGACATATCGATGGAAATAGACCACTGGGCATCCGGTGTCGCAGCGCGGCTGTGGATATCAACCGCGTGCACAATACGGTCGATGTGGTGATACACAAAGCGGTACGGCCGTAGATGGAAGTCGCCATTGGCGCGGTATTCCCACACGCCATAGCCAATGTTTCGCATCGCCCGCTGTGCAAAACCCATCCCGCTGCGGAGCTCGATTTCAACGGCATGCACCACCGGGCTCCACGTCCGAATCACAATTCCTGTACGGGTGCACTTGGGGGTCATGTCCATCATCGCTGGGCAGTATTCCGGCTGATCCAGAATTCCGCGTGGATGAACGGGATAAATGCGCTTGGTTCCAGAGTCCGTCAGCGAGAGGGCTTTGTGCGCGATGCCTTTTGGTACGGGAGCTGCGAGGACAATCGAAAGGTAGCGGGTCTCGGCGACGGTGGATGGAAGCCAGCGTTCCTCTTTGGTTGGCGTTGGTACAGAATCCGGGTCGGTAACAGAGTTGCGGATAGTCTTCTGGTTGTAATCAACGACAAAGCGAACGATGCCAGCTTGCTTTACGGTGAGCTCGATGTTGTCGCCGCCCTGTTTGAAGTCCTTGCCAATATTGTCAGACCAGGTCCCGCCGCGTGCGACTTTGTAGGAATAGGTGCCCGCTGGGAGGCGAACGGCGAGTGTGTAAACGCCTGGGGCCTCGAGCTTCATCCGTGTCGTACGCCCACCAGGTTGCCATTCAGCCTCGCCAAGCGCGCGCTGAAGCGTCCCCGGGAGAGTGACCATGTCTGCATCGGCTGCGCCATCCAGCTCGGAAACGGAGCGTACCGGGATCTGCGTTTTGCCATCGATGGAAAATGTAAACCGCTTCGCCGCATCCCGCAGCTGAACGGGCAAATCGACGACCAGCGTGATCTGTGTCCGACCATCGAGAAAAGCCCGATACCCACGGAGTTCGGCGCTACGCCAGCCGGTGATTGAGTGAGGTTGTTCTGGTTGGTCTGGCACGGTTTATTTCCTGGTTTCCCGGATGCTGGTACGGCGAATGTACGGAGTGGAATCCAATGTACAGGACGCAATAATCGCACCAGAGGGCGGGGGGACAGGGATTAATGTACGGGATGTGGACGCGTTTGTGAAGTGTCCAACCACGCTCAGACATCAATCCGCAGTCATGTGTGTCCGGTATCATTCACGTGAATGCACATCGAGTGGCTGTTAGATGAACGATACGAAGCGCTTGGCGGTCAGGAAACCCTTGACCAAATGGTGAAGACCGCTGTCGCGCACATCCCTCTCGATCACCAGAGGGGCCTCTCCCGCATCGTGTTGCTCGACTATGACCCGCGGGGCCGAAACCTCGGTGTCTACCAGCGCGACCACACCGGGAATCGGGTTGAGCTGTATCTGATGTCACATTTACGCGACAGTCAGCTCACGCATCCCGAGATTCAGCGCTGGGTCTTCCTGCTGCACATCGCACATACCCTGTTCCATGAAGTGGGGCACCATGTGACGCTGACGATTAACAAGCGAATGGCGCCATCCAAGGGGCGTGCGGGTGTCACGGATACCAAAGAAAAGTGGGCGGAGCAGTACGTTGCTAAGCGAATGACTAGTTTTTTGAAACAGCTCATCGCACCAAATGGCATTGCGCACGCAGATGTCCTCCGCCTCGAGGCCGCGCGCCGCTGTCTGCTCCCGGTTGCCAGAATTACAGAGCCTCTCGCCGAGCAGGCAACAGCTCACCCGGCTACCGATGATGACTAATTAGGGCGCTTGCAGGACCTGCCCAGCGGCGGCGAGGCGTGGACGAAGCGCCGAATATGGGACAGCTTGTGCAGGCGTTCCCTTATCAAGTGCGAAATCTACCGCGATCGCGGCGCTCTCGGCGAGAACCATGAACACAGGTTCCATCCGGACACTTCCGAAGGCAATATGGGATGCCGACAACGCAATGGGAACCCAGATATTGGTGCAGTATCCCGTTCGGGGGACGATGCAGCGATACGAAACAGGGTAGGGCTTGACGCCGACTTGGACATCCCCTTCGTTGCGAACAAAGCCAGCAGCATCTACAAACCGGCGGCAGTTGTGCGAGTCCATGTTGTAGGAGCCCATCCCGACACTGTCACGGAAGACCCGCGTCCCCCGGCATTCCCGCTCGGTGAGAACGGCATCCGAGATCATCCGACGCGCTTCCCGGATGTACAGCTGATGTGACCATCCACCGGTGCGTGGAAACTCATCAAGGCACATCCCGTAGCCAGACATCCGGAGACTGATATGGTCTGGAACATCCCCTTCGGTTGCCAGATACCAATACCACCCTGCTTGCCAGGCGATATGACGCTGGAAGATAACCTCTCGTTCTAAGTAGGATGCATCCGGCCAGCGGTCGCTTCCTCCAATAAAGTCCGTCGAAACCGCACCGTGGTTGTTGTTATCGACTTTGTTCATCACAATGGGGTCGAATTTGCCAAACCATTCGTTGTATTTGGTCCTCAGAAGGCGGGTTACAAGCGCATAATCAGCCATGTTGTAGCTGACAGGCTTTTTGATTGGCCGGCGGTTTGGGGCAAACTGCGTTAGACACATTCGGAAGTTATACGCCTGGACACGGCGATCTCCAGAACCGGTGGCACCAAGGGGCGCGGGGTCGATGCCCGGGAGCAGCCCGGATGCCGGATTGCCTTCCACGATGTACGGGTCGATTTTGATATCGTTTTTGAACTGGTGCAGATTACGGACCTGAACGCCATTGAGCGTCTCGTTATAGACGCTGTTGGCTTCGCGTCCAACGGTGTACTTGACACCCGCACGCGCCATCAGGTCGCCTTCGTAGGAGCAGTCGATAAACGCTCTGGCATCCACGGTCATCCCGCTGGTGCAAATGACGCGTTTTATCACTTGGCCTTTCATCTCGACCTTGTCGACAAACTGTGCGTGATAGACGGTGACTTGGTGCTCAACAAGCCACTCGAGGAGAACGCGTTCAGCAACATGTGGCTCGAATTTGAATTCTTCTGATTTACCGTAATGGGCCCCGCATTCACGGTAGAAGTCACGGCTGAGTCCTCCGATAACGGTCTGAACACCAGTGTCGGTGAAGGAGAGTCCGCCAGATGTCATCCCGCCGACGAAGCGGCTTGGGTTGAGAATGACAACGCTACGTCCGCGCTTGCGGAGGGCGATCGCAGCGACGACACCCGCGGCGGTTGCTCCGTAGACGCAGACATCGGCGGTGATGACGGGGCGGCTTGGGAATGGTTCAGGCATGCGGTAATAGTAAAGATTTGGGTGAACTTCCGGATCGGGGAATTGCGTGGTCACGATGTGTATCCAGTCTTGTCGAGGCTATCCAATGCAGCAACCAACTTGCTCCATTGTTCCCGCTTATGGAGAGTTTCATCGCTTGTGTAGGGTACGCAGACACTTTGGCCCTTGCGGAGGGTGACAGCGATTTCCCTGATCGATGTGTATATCCCGGATGCCAGCCCGGCGAGGGCTGCGGCGCCAAGTGCGGTGGTTTCAAGGCAGGCCGGACGGATGGCGATACATTCCGTAAAGTCCGCGTGAAGCTGGATAAGGTCATCGTTTGCAGCGGCTCCACCATCCATGCGCAGCTCCGTGATCTCTTCTGCTAATGCGGGACGCATCGCATCCACGAGATCTGCATTTTGCAGCGCGATGGCATCCAGGGTTGCGCGGGCGATGTGCGCTTTTGTGGTCCCGCGGGTGATTCCGAAAATGGTCCCACGGACATTTGGATTCCAATAAGGCGCGCCAAGCCCAGACAGTGCGGGGACAAAGACAACGCCGCCAGCATCGGGGACGGTTGCCGCGAGCGTCTGGACATCGGAGGAGTTGACGATGATTCCAAGGCCATCCCGCAGCCACTGAACGGCGGCACCGGCGATAAAAACAGAGCCTTCAAGGGCGTAGGTTGTCGTGCCATCAATGGTCCACGCGATGGTGCCAAGGATGCCAGCGGGTGGTTTGGGTGGAGCTGTCCCAGCATTGACGAGGAGAAAAGAGCCGGTTCCGAGGGTGCACTTGAGCATCCCGGGCGCAAAACAGCCCTGCCCAAAGAGCGCGGCTTGCTGGTCTCCGAGGACGGCGCGAATGGGAATCTGGATGTCATCAACGGTGTAGTGGCCAAAATTCGCATCCGATGGCAGGACTGTCGGGAGCGTGGCGGCAGGAACATCGAAAATGTCGCAGAGAACCGGGTCCCAGGCCAAAGTATTAATGTTGAAGAGGAGTGTCCGGCTGGCATTGCTGGTGTCGGTGACGTGGCTTGTGCCATTTGTCAGGCCGTGGATCAGCCAGCTGTCGATGGTGCCAAGGGCGAGGTCATTCGCAGCAGCGGCGGCGGCAACATTTGGGATGTTTTTAAGCATCCATGACCATTTTGTTGCGGAGAAGTATGGGTCTACGAGGAGGCCTGTCCGGTCCCGGATTTCATCTGAAAAACCGCGTGCGCGGATTTGCTCACAGAGCGTGGTGGTGCGGCGACATTGCCAGACAATTGCGTTGCAGATGGGTTTGCCGGTGGAGCGGCTCCAGGCAACGGCGGTTTCGCGCTGATTTGTGATGCCAATCGCTGCGACATTGTGGGCGCCGACATCGCGGATAACGGCATCCAGGACCGCCTTCTGGACATCTAGAATTTCATCAGCATCATGTTCGACCCAGCCGCTCTGCGGGAAGTGTTGCGTAAAGGACTTTTGGTGGGTTGCGATGGGTGTGAGGGTTTTGTCGAAGGCGATGGCGCGGCAGCTCGTTGTCCCAGCATCCACGGCGATAAGGATGGATGGTGATTGGTTGTCCATGCTGCGAGTGTACCAATTCAGGATTCCCTTGTTTCTAGCGGGCGATGGTGTGACTGAGACAATGCGGTGGCATACAATGGAGCAGTTCTTCCGTCTGGTGCTTTTCGGCGATGCTGCCGTCGATGTCCGATGCAACAGGCGCGAATCGAGGAAATGATGAATCGACGAAATTTCATGTTGACCGCTGCCGGACTTGCTCTTGCCGGCACGTTCGCGGTAGCGCCTGCAAACGCTGACTTTTATGACTACCTGGCGCGACCAGAGCCTGAGTACAAGTGGTCATTGACCGAAAAGCGCGACTTGCCAGCGGGAACCATCTACGACATGAAGATGACATCCCAAGTATGGCAGAACATCAAGTGGGACCACCGCGTCCAGCTGTTCGTCCCGAAGGAAGTCAAGCGTGCGGGCTACTGCACGATGCTGAATACGGGTGGAAGCGGCGGCAAGGAAAACGACCTGATCGCGCTGACGGTTGCTGCAAGCACCGGTGCCCCGTTTGCCATCATCCACAATATTCCAAACCAGCCTCTCTACAATGGTCTCAACGAAGATGCGTTGATTGCGTACACCTGGGTCAAGTTTATTGAGACGGGTGATGAATCGTGGCCGCTCCACTTCCCGATGGCGAAGGCTGTGATCAAGGCTATGGACACAGTCCAGGCATTAACGAAGCAGGAATCGATGCCAGCGCTGGACCGCTTTGTCGTTACGGGTGCATCCAAGCGCGGCTGGACAACCTGGCTTGTCGGCGCATCCGGAGATAAGCGTGTGGCTGGAATTGCCCC
>CAIRTT010000151.1 GCA_903881535.1 uncultured Armatimonadota bacterium | reverse complement strand
TCGCCGATGATGCAACGGTCTCAGCCATTTTCCAGGCCCACACCTTCGAGGATAGGGTGCTCAAAATCGATAAGGTCTCCATTGGTCCGGGAGCCACCCTCGGCCACGGAACCGTCCCACTCTACGGTGCATCCATCGGCGCTGGTACCCACGTCACAACCAATAGCGTCATCATGAAGGAGGAGACACTCCTCCCTGGGAAGACTTACAGCGGCGCGCCCTGCCGTGCGGTGGGGCCTGCCGGTGGTCGCCGTTAAACCCGCTGGCCGCGTTGTTGCCCTGGATGCAGCACGCGGAATCGCAATCCTGATGATGGCCTATGTCCACATGGTGCCATCGGGTGGGGGTACGTTTGCCGCAAAGGTGACTTTGGCGCTTGAAGGCAAAGCGGCGGTGTTGTTTTTTATCCTCGCCGGGATGACGTGGGCGCGCATGTCTGCCGACAACCCAGCTGCGATTTACCGCCGAGCTGCGCTCTACTGTGCTATCGGGATTTTGATGCACACCACCATTTGGAACACCGAAGTCCTGCTGCCGCTTGGGCTTTGCCTGGCGCTGTATCAGGTGCTTCGGGGAAAAAAACGCATCGGGGATGCATTGGCAATCCTCGGAATTGCAGCCACGCTGGTTGTTCCATTGATGTTCAATGGCGATACGGCAATCGATGTTATCGAGCAGCCCGGCGAGCTGCTAAAGTCCGGCGGTCTCTTCCGCGCCGCCACGTTTCTCCTCTTTACGAACACCTATCCCATCGTCCCTTGGTGGAGTCTGGTCTGGTTTGGTTGCCGGCTGAGCCGAGTCGAGGCGATGTTTGCGAAGCCATTTTCCCTGGTGGCTGTTGGGTGTGGAATTGCGGCAATAGGGGGCTTTGGTGTGCTTTTGGCTGGCGTCGTCCCCGCCGCCATACGCCCGCTCACGGAAATAACATGGACGCCAACGACACTTCCTTTTGTTCTCCAATGCAGTGGCGCATCGCTCATCATTATCGGACTTGCAGGCTGGAGGGAGCGGCTGTTCACCTTTCTCATGCCACTTGGCCGGATGTCGCTAACCCACTACATCGGGCATATCCTGTGCGTTTGCATCCCGCTCTACCGCATCTACCCGGAATGGAACTGGCCGGTTGGCGTGGGGATTTCTGCATTTGCTATCTGGCTTGTTGGTGCTCTGCTACTCTCACATTTCTGGATGAAGCGTTTCTCGCGCGGCCCGCTTGAGAGCGCAAACCACTGGCTGGTTTCGCGGTGATCATCCACACCAGCTTTGTCCAGCTCGCAAATCTCCCACAGGGATTTGTACAAAATGCAAGCTCTAGCTTCACGGACCAGGAGCGCACGTATTCCGCATCTATGACCGACTGGCTTCAGCAAACTGAGTGGCTCTGCGGCCGGATTCTCTTGCGCTATCTCATCGCCGGAGCATACGGAGTTTCGCGCAATTCCATCATCATTCATACACGTTCGGATGGCCAACTGATTGCCGAAACGCCCGCCGGGCAGGTACATGTCAGCCATTCCCGTATCCCTGGGATGTGGGTCGGGGCCACTACGAAAGCGCACCCCATTGGTGTTGATTTGGTCAACATCGCGGATTTTCCAGTGGATGTCAATGGTGTTGATGTGGATGCAGACGCTTGGGCACGGATGGAAGCCCTTGCAAAGCTGACATCCCGTGGGATGGCGTGGGCACTCACGTCAGCGTGCTACCCAGTGGATGGCCTGATTTCAACTCCCAGCGGTGATCGCTACCGCGAAGCCTCCATCCCAACGCTTCCGGTGGATGTCCGTGCGGTGCTGCTCGGACCGGCGGAACCGCACTGGGAAATGAGAACAGTGGATGTCATTTCCAAAATCCATTGACATTTCAATGCGTAAACATACGGCAATGTTGGGAATAAATAGGACGTAGGAACTTGGTGACTCAGGTACCTACATCTGCCTTCATTGGCGGCAAATGACCACTGCCCACCCGCGGTGGTCATTTGTTTATCTGTCTACTTACGAATGGCGGATTGACACAGCCATCGCGTAAGGTTTCCAACCC
>CAIRTT010000150.1 GCA_903881535.1 uncultured Armatimonadota bacterium | reverse complement strand
TTGTCGCGTCACATTTAGATGCTGCGTTTCGTATACATAAATTGTGACAATGTACAACGATCCGCTGGGGTTTCCGATCCATGCATTAACGGATGGCATCCCGAATGCCGATCGATTTGTACATGCCGGTGTCCATGAACGCGTTCGGACGCACTTGATTGGCCAGCGCACGGAAGATGGCATTTGGCCGGCACACAGTGCGGTCCCAGCAGCGGTGGATGCCTACCGGCGCGCGCACGCTTTCCTGTACGAAGCTGTGGATGCGACGGCGGCGGCGAGAGATTATGAAATCGCGACATCATTGGATGCCGGATACCTCCAAGCATGGGTCGGATTGGCCCTCGCGTGGACATCGATGGGAACCCCCGATTCAATCGAAAGTGCTGTGCAGCTATGGCGGGCCTTGGTTGAGCTGCCTGTTGGTGAAGATGGCGTTACACACCGCTGCATGGGAATTCTGCTCCAAAACCTTGCCTATACGCTGTATCAAGAGTATCTGTATACGCTCGATATCAACTCATTAGTCGAGTCAGCTGAGTGGTATCGAAAGTCTCATGAAACCGATGGAGACATGCGCCCAGAGCTTTATTATCCCTGGTGTAATGTTTTGCTGATGCTTGGTAAAGAAGAAGATGCTTTTGCTCTTTGGAATACGGCTGGCCTTGGAACGCAAGGCGATGTAAAGGACGTATACTTGGCTAAGTACACCGGTTTGAATGCCTTTGATTTACGATGGAGTAAATGATGAACAGAATTCGATCAGGTTCGCGCATAGTCGCCGTTTCTTTCTTGATATGCCTTATGGCACTGATGTCCCGGGTTGCTTTTGCGGACTTGAGTGGTCCAGGAGCTCCGCCACCACCTCCTCCAGGATCAAAGGGTTAATCGCGATGATTTTGAATAACAATGGAGTTATTTCGGCATCAATGCAGACTCGGCTAGCAGGAATAGCATCCGCTGCGAGCGCGACTCCACGCCAACGCTTTACAAACGCCGAGCTACTGTCACGTGCGAGAAGCGGTGCATCTGCAGCTGTGCGCTCTAACGCTGCGCTTGCCTTGCGCCAGAGAATTGTTGGCATCGTTTGGAGTATTGCCGCGGTCCATGTAGGGCTTACGAACGAAGACCGCGAGGATGTCACCCAGGATACGTTGCTCAAGCTCATCGCTTCGCCAACCATCTTGGATCCACATCCTGCATACATCAAGCGAATCGTGGCGAACATCCTGATCGACCGGCATCGGCATGCAGCTAGTCGTGGGCTGATTTGCAAAGTTAGCAATTCTGATGAGGTTTTGTCTGTTTACGCCGAGTCGGCGGCGGCAGTGTGTGAGCCAGCAGATGAAAACGTTAGTGTAGAAAATCTGCTCTCACTCCTCAATGACCGTGAGCGCACGGTTGTTGCTTCGCGCATCGAAGGCAAGAGTCATGCAGAGATCGCAGATGCCCTTGGTGTTTCATCGCCATCAGTGCGTAAGCTACATGAACGTGCCATAACGAAGCTGCGTAAGGGCCTGCACTACGATCTTCCGGTTGAAGTCGCATAACACGCCACTGTATTGGCACTCGGATTGAGGCTTGTGTGAGGGATATCAGAGAAGGTCTATCCATTGTCAGATGAACAAGTTTTGAGCGTTGCGTCAACGACAGTGTTGACAAAATTATGTATTGCGTAATGCGTACAAGTACGGTGATGTGGAAGCAATGGATGGAAACGACCAACAAGGCTTGTCAGCGGGCTGGAGACTCCTGGGTCTTGGTGACAGCAGCTGGTATTACAACGGTAGTAGCGTCAAGTTTCCAACGCGTCTAAGTCAAGCATTGGCTTGGTTTTTGGTATTACGTGGCCGTGATGTTCGACGGGCTGAAATCGTTGAAGAGTTCTGGCCGGATGCTAAGCCTGAAGATGGCCAAAATCAGCTTCGCGTAACGTTGAGTCGCCTAAAATCAATGCTCGCTGCGTTTCCGGACGCGCCTAAACTTACAACCGACAGATTTGTTGTCAGCATCGATATTGGTTCGACCCCCTGCGTCGCCCGCAATTATGGGGCACTCTTGGACCGTGTTGAGGCATCCTCGGGTTCAGACAAGCGCACGGCATCGATTGAGCTTGTTAGGCTCTACGGCGGAGACCTGCTCCCCGAGTTCGATTACCCATTATTTGGCTATTTACGCAGTTTATATCAGGAGAGGAATGTCCACTATCTTGGCTGTGTGAGCAAGGATCTCAAGCGAACAGGCGATTTTGTAACAGCAGTTGACATCCTCCAGAGGTCACTTTCCATCGACCCGATGCAGGAAGAACTCTACGTGATGCTGTTTGGCATTTATGCACAAATGGACCGCCCGTTGCTCATTGAGAAAACGGTTTTAAACTTGATTCGTGAGATGGAAGCAAGACTTGGTGATCGACCGACGGCCCGACTAGAGAAAACCATCCTGCTTGCACTGCCTCCGCGCCTGCGAGAGCGGATGACGGAGGTTCTAACGACTCCTTCCCAGACGGCGGACAGTGTCGATAAACCGCCTGTCGGCCCCTATGAAAACACGTATATCCCGAGGGTCAGCGAATATAGCGATCTTCATGGACACGTGACGAGCGGACTCAGTCGATGTATCGCCGTGTCTGGCCCGCCTGGCTCCGGGAAGACTCGGTTGGTTTACGAGTACTGGCTTCAACATCAGCATGATGGCCGGATAACCTGGCTGGATGGTTCAAAGGTGGGATCCGTCGATGAACTCCTCGCGCAGCTGACAGCATGTGCATCCCGACTGTCGGATCCTGAGAATAAAACATGTTTGCGGGGCACCATTTTGTTTGATTCGTTTCATTTGACGAATCCGTTATGGCCCACGACCGTTGTAGATTTTCTCAACACACATGGTGATGTTACGATCATCGTTACGACACGATCTGCTGACGTACCTGTTGGCTGGGCATTTGTTCCAATATCAACATTAAGTGCACCATTAGCATCGATGTCGGATGCGGCATGTTTGGAAACGCAAGCAGTCCAAATGCTGTTCTCGTTGATGCCAGCAGCCGTTACATCGCTGTCCGAAACAACATCGACAATTGCCTACATCCGCACCTTGTTTACGTATATCGATCCGTTGCCGTTCATGATCGAGGTTGTTGCTTCTTGGTTGTCTGCGATGACGATCCAGCAGCTCATTGTCCGGCTTTCGAAGGACCGTTCCAGTCTACTTCAGGCTGCTGCGGAGCGATCACGGGATGGTGTGGTCTTCAGTGACACGATTCGTGCATCGGTGAAGGTGCTGTCCCATGATGGCAAGGATGTGTTGAGACTTCTTGCGCTTTACGGTGAACCTCTTTCCAAGGAAAAGATCATAGAGGTGCTTGGCTTACGAACGGATGTCGCGGTTAAGGAAATCTGTGATTCAGGGATGGTCCGTCAGTTAGACGATGGAAAGATTGTTGTTTGGAGCTTGGTGGGCGAGTTTGTCCGTAGCACGCAACCGACCAGCTGTAGGACTGTGCTTCGCAAGATGATTCGGATTGGATTGCTATCGTCGACAGTCATCGATAACGCTCATAAGGAAATTACTGAAACAGTAATGACTGTCACTACGACAAAGGAAATGAGTGATTTCATAGTTGGACTTAATAGAGCAATTTCAAAAGCAAACATAGCTAAGGCAAAACATGTACTCCAAAACACATCAGATTACGTAGTAAACAATTTTCTTGGCAACCTTAGTCCTTATTCGTTATCAGTACTCTGCTCCAACTATGGAATAGTGCGACTTTTTGATATTTATGACTCTATTACAAACCTAATCAACAGCACAACAGATAAGAATAATCAATCCCATAACGAGTTGATAACACAAGAAGTTCGGAATGCGTTGCTTGCTAAACCAGTTGATTCCAAGAGAGTCAGAAATGCCTTAGACCATAACTTCACCGATAACATCGGACACGCTATAAGTATTGCGCTTTACCTTAGTGTTCATCGACCATCGCAATCGTTTACTGAAGTAGCAGAAGCGATATCTAGTAAATATGCATTTGTGTCCAATGGACTGGAGTCAGGTGGTATTTGTTTGGTGCATGGGTTACTTTGCGAGGACCGTGGTGACTATGTATCAGCTCTTGCGAACATCAATAATGCGAAATCTCATATAGCTCGTGGAACAGCTACGAACTACTATGCCTACTGCGTTTATCAAGAGATACGGTTGCAAGTAACACGAAGTGTCTTCAGGTTTGAACATGCATTGACGGAAATGCTTTCGATCGAATCAGTCAACGAGCCCGGTATCGTTTGCGGAATCGCCAGCCAGCTCGCCTTCTCATTTACAGACAAGCGGCCTGAGACATCCCTCCACTATTTGCGCATTTCTAACTCGCTTTATTCAGCACACCTTTCAAATGAAAAAACATCCTTTGCGACCATGAACCGGCGGATCGAGCTCATCCTGCGGGACTCGCTTGGTGATGACTACATCGATACTCACCTCACCAGCGTTGATGTATCGAATGTTTCCATCGGAGATCTCTGCGGTCCACTCGATGAATACGTTAGGCAAACGACACTCTTCGCCCAAGGGTAAAGCGGGAGTGCCTTCGGAATGCAAAGAACATCGGGATAAATCCAGCCACCATTGCCATCGTTGGTTGATCCGCCAATCAGGCTTTCCCGATGGCAGTATCTAAGACCATTTCCATTCATGATTCGTGCACCTGACAGCCTGACGATGTTCATATCAAATCCGATAGCCATCATTTGTAATCCCCGTTCAACGCGATATCGGAGAAATCCGACATCGAAGTCAAGACCGACAAACACATAGTTATCCAAGCCCGCTGCGGCTTGCTTTGGCCGATATCGGGTTCGATTGAAATGTGAGATATTGAACTGTCTCAGCGTGTTTCGACAGAGCAATGAGCCAGTGCATTGGATAGACTTCCACGCATCCACCGATGTCATATGCCAATAGAGTTGTGTATTCACACTTACATTTCGTATGAAATCGCTCGATTACTACACTTTTTGAAAAATACTTGACTGTATTTTCACCCGGCACCCGCGTCATGGACAAAGCCATCGGGTCAGCGTCTTCTATGGACGAATATGCATAGACGTCCAAGCCGCTCACGCATTCATCCCGTATTATTGCAATCGCTATCCATTGTCTCGTTTGCGAAGGTCACCGTCATTTACCAACAGACAACCGAAAATTTGTTTCTGATTTATGCGCAATTTTTTACCGTTGGAACGTGTATGTCCGAACATCCAGTACGGGTAGGATGTCAAGTGCGATAAAATCGCCCGCTAGTTCATTTGTACAACAGGACCCACCATGGCAAAGTCACTCATCATTGTCGAATCCCCCGCTAAAACAAAATCCATCAAGGCATACCTCGGCAGTGATTATGATGTGGAAGCATCCGTCGGTCATATTCGCGACTTACCGAAGTCGTGGAACCCTACGAGTATTGACACGCCTTTCGATGTCCCCTATGAAGTTACAAAGGATCGCCTCGAAACGGTTAAGAAGCTTCGCGCCGCTGCTAAGAAGGTAGACATGATCTACCTTGCCTCAGACCCTGACCGGGAAGGCGAAGCGATCGCATGGCACGTCGCGCAGATCCTCGACCAACCAAGCTCGAAGGTCAAGCGTATCGTCTTCAATGAGATTACAAAGTCAGCGGTTCTCGATGCCCTGAAGTCTCCCCGTGAAGTCACCGTCGACCGTGTGAATGCCCAGCAGGCCAGGCGTGTCATCGACCGCTTTGAAGGCTACGGGATGTCCAGTCAGGTTCAGGCAAAGGTCAAAAATGCGACGCACGCAGGGCGTGTTCAATCGGTTGCCCTCCGTTTAATTGTAGATCGGGAACGTGCTATTGAAGCTTTCATAGCCGTTGAATACTGGTCTGTCACCGCGACCCTTTCAAAGGTCTCTCCAACTAAGCCGCAGTTCCCCGCTAAACTAAAGTCGTTCAAGGGCACTAAGCTTGGCGACCATGACCTCGACCAAGTGACGGCAGAAGCTGTCGTTGCGGAGTGCCAAACAAAGTCATGGACAGTCATCAGTGTCGCAACAAAGGAAGCCAAGGAGCGTGCAAAGGCTCCCTTCATAACATCCACATTGCAACAGGAAGCCGCACGCCGTCTTGGGTACGGCGCTCAGCGTACGATGCGGATTGCACAGACGCTCTATGAAGGTATTGATGTTGGCGGTCCGGATGGCACTACGGGTCTCATTACCTATATGCGTACGGACTCGACCCGTATCGCAGGCGAAGCACAAGCAGCTGCTCGCGGCTTTATAGCATCCTATTACGGTGAGCAATATCTCCCATCAAGCCCCAATGTCTACACCAACAAGGGTGCCGCGCAGGATGCTCATGAAGCCATTCGTCCGACCGATGTCCGCCGAACCCCGGATTCGCTGAAGAATTCATCCCTGACAGCCGATCAGCTAAAACTCTACACGCTTATCTGGAACCGTTTTGTAGCATCCCAAATGGCACCAGCCACCTTCGACCAGACCAGTGTTGACATCGAAGTGGGCGCGGCCATTTTCCACGCAACCGGACGTGTCAGAAAATTTGATGGCCACCTTCGGGTCTACGAAGAAGGTCGGGATGATGTTGCTGCTGAAAAAGCCGACACAGAAAACGGCCGTATTCTGCCTCCAATGGTAAAAGGTGAAGTCCTAAAACTCCACGCTCTCGTCCCGAAGCAGCACTTTACCGATCCGCCTCCCCGCTTTACAGAAGCATCGCTGGTCAAAGCTCTCGAAGAAAACAAGGTCGGACGACCAAGTACGTATGCTTCCATCATGGAAAAGATTAGGGCAGACTACGTCGAGGTTATTGACAAGCGTTTCCATCCAAATCCGATTGGATGTGCGGTAACAGACACGCTTGTCGCAGATCTCCCGAAATTCGTGGATGTCAAGTACACAGCAAACCTCGAGAATGGCTTGGATGAAGTTGCAGAAGGACAACGTGACTGGGTTGAGTTCCTACGCTCTGTCCATGAAGAGTTCAAATCCGCAATCGATCAGTCCATTCCGAATTGTCCGAACTGCGACAAGGAACTGGTCCTGAAACGCGGACGTTTTGGTCAATTCTATGCCTGTAGCGGCTATCCGGAATGTAACTACATTTTGAAATCGAAGGCAGTTGCAAAGGCAGAGCCAGCGATTCCTCCAAAGCTTCTGGATGAACCCTGTCCTGAATGTAGCGCTCAGCTTTCCGAGCGTGTGAGCCGGTTTGGCAAGACCTTTGTTGGGTGCAGTGCATTCCCAAAATGCCGCTACATCAAGAAAGATATCCCTGTCAGCACTGGCATCAAGTGCCCACTCTGTAAAGAAGGCGACATTGTTGAAAAAGGGAGCAAGCGCGGCATCTTTTATGGATGTGGGACTTACCCAGCGTGTAAGTGCACCCTCTCCGGCCTTCCGCTTAGTGACCGGCAATGCCCGGATTGTAATGGCGTCTTACACCATGCTTATTTCCGTGGCCGGTATACGGGCATCCAATGCGCGACCAAGGAATGTAAGTACAAAGAAAAAGGTCAGGATCCACGGCCACCTAGAGCCGCCGCACCTGAAGCCATCGTCGCATCCCCTGCGCCTGAGGTGGAGAGCGCATGAGCACGCCGCTCCGGGTCACACACGTTGCATTGACATCCACGCCGGATGCCAGAGCTGCGGGACGCCCGGAGCTC
>CAIRTT010000149.1 GCA_903881535.1 uncultured Armatimonadota bacterium | reverse complement strand
CGCCGGAAGACTCTGATGACAGTGACGGTTCATCTGACAAAGAGGGCGATGGTTCCGAGTCATCTGACAAAGAGGAGCTCCAATCCACGCAGCCGAGAGGTGCCGTGATGATCCTTGCACGCTTCAGCGCGGCAGGCTCTCTGAATTGGCTGCTCGGCAGGCCAAGGCCCCGCGTTGCGAGGGGGAAGGGGTCGCGGCCAAGGCCCTGCTCCTCGAGGGGGGAAGGGTCGCGGCGCTCCTCGAGGATTGGGACGCCCCCCCCCCAGCGCGGCTGCCGCGGAACGCAACATTGAGGACGAGGTCGAGGATGGCGGCGACGGCAGCAGTGGCGACGGCGGCGGTGGTGGTGGCGATGGTGGTGGCGGCCCAGGTCCTGCTGCGCCCGTCGCTGGCCCGTCAGCAGGTAGCCACCCTGCATGTGACGACGCAGACGATTCCTGCTGCAGCGAGAGCGACGGTGATGAGGGCAACACCGTGCCGGTGTTGATTCCGACCAGAGTCACGCGAGACGCCAGATATGTCCGAGTCACTCAGCTCATCCGGATGCCTCTCATCCACCGGATGCACGTTGATTCCCTGGACTACAATTCAGCCGGGCCACAACAGGAAGCTGGAGGTCACTTGGAACACGGCGCCCAGACAGGAGGTGCTCTGCCCTTCACTCCCTTTTGGCGATCCGTGGCACATCGGCTGATGTCGGACCTTGCTGCAGGTGGCATCAGGCTGGCAATGCCAGGACTCGGGGATGATGAGGGCAACACCGTGGATTCAAGTTCAGGGGATGAAGAAGTGCCTGAACTCATCGACTACTTCCCCTTACCTGTCCACTTACCGCCGCCGACCGGGCTGGCCGCCGGCAGTCCGCCGAGAGGGCCAGCAGCTGCTGGCCCTGCCTTCCGGGGCAGCAGCGGCCCGGTCTGGCTGGACGGCGCCGGCAGACCGCCGAGAGGGCCAGCCGACGCGGAGGCTGAGGATCAATAAACACTGAGAAATAAGCCCGCTCTGCTGTCAGCCCGTTTCTGCCGGGCTCCACCCAAATGACTGACGGTGTGTTGCAGGGGCCGCGGGAGGAGCGGCGTCCAACGGTTCGCGCGCAGCTCTTGGGGGGAAGCCTGAGGGTGGCGCGCGTCGAGGGGGGAAACGCCCAAAATCAGGTCCCAAATGAAATTACACTTCAAGGCTTGCCTGCAGTCAGCACTGACTCTGCTGTAGCTGCAGGCGCCCGCTCCGAAGACTTGGCCCGCATCGAGGGCGACTCTGACGATGGCGAGGCCGACGCCGCACCGCAAGGTATCCTGCCACCGCTGCGTGGGGGTAGCCGTGGTGATGCAATGGAGATCAATTCAGACAACGAGTCCGAGGGGCAGCAGCCAAGAGCTGTACTCAGAACTCACAATGCCTTCCACGCTCGGCTTTCACCCTCGGGCCCATCCGACCCTCATGCCAAGATGACAGTGCATGACTTTGTGCTTTCGGACCTGCTTGAATATTACCGAGAGTTATTTTTGTTGGCTGGCCTGGAGCAGCCTGAGGGATGGGACCAAGTATCAGAGCAGCATCTTGAATTCATGGAAGAGCACAATGAAACTTTGTTTAAAAGTATGAAGATTGTGAAGGAAGACCTGCTACCTGTGAACAAGAAATCTATGGAGAAAATCTCGAGCGAGATGCTGGACGATGAATTGGTGTATTTTATACTGACGTCGTTAGGTTCAGGAGTTGGCGCAGAATTCGCGGTCAAAAATGTTTTTTCAGAAATGAATTCCTCACCCTACCTCAGGACCAATCCCGACACGGCTGACAGCACCAAAGTACTCGACGTGCAGCAAGCCCAAAAGCTTCGGGACTGGATCTGTGAGTTGGAGCAATTAAAAAAGGGCAAACAATCGGAAGAGGAGAAGATACAGGGCGAAGAGGCAATCCTGAAAAGAATGGTTACCATGTTTGTGGGCAGAACACATGCGGATGCGGTCTTAACTGGCAAAAAGCACCTCACCGATCAAAAGTCCCTTTCAATTATTGCTACATCGGGTTATCATACTACGTTGACACACGTGCAATTCTGTGATAATTGCCAGGTTGAGAGCACCCAGTATGATTCTTTGGGCGGTACGAAGATGGATCCAAAGTTGAGACGGGCACTTCATTACCTCCTGACGAAAGTAGGGCTGATGAAGGGCAACTTCACACACAAACACCCCCAGCCCAGGGTTCCACGTCAGAAGGATGGGAAGGTTTGCGCCCTCATGGCATTGACATGCCTGACCCAGATCCTTACTGG
>CAIRTT010000148.1 GCA_903881535.1 uncultured Armatimonadota bacterium | reverse complement strand
TTCAGTACAAAGTACGTGATCGGCAAGGCAACTGCACTGAGTGCCAAAACACCGGACAGGAGATGAATGCGTCGCAATGGTTACCTACTGTCCGTGTTTAAGAACCTACCAGGCGTTCGGGTTGTTGTCGTTTCCACGGGAACTTGAGTCACCGAAGATATCGAACTCACCACCCCAGTCAGCACGGGAGTCTGCAGATCCATCCGCATGCTTTGCAATACGGGTGATACCTGGGCGAATCCAGAACTGGCTAAGCTTGATTGCCTTGGCATGGCCATCAAAGTAGATGACGTTTGCCATTCCGTTGTGGCGGGCAACTGGAACCTGAGTCGGTTCATTTCCACCTTCCCAGCTCATACGGAGTGGGTTGTGGAAAACAGCGCCGGTACCACCGGACTTGAAGCCACCTGGGCCATTGTAGTTGTCAGGATTTGCCAAGAAAGCAGTACGTGCCTTCTGGGATCCGTCGTTCCACAGTGCCCAACCTGGATCGGATGCATCCTTGGTGATCGAACCGGCATCTGCGAACAAAACGATGTTTGCAGGGCGGCTGATGCTTGCCAATTCAGTGTTCGATCCGTGACCAGCACCACCCCATGTCGACATCGTGTCGTTGATGGAGTAACCCTTGGACCGGTTGGTCTTATATGGGTTGTCCTGGTAATGGCTGTCAGCCCAACCTGGACCCTGGAATGCGGTCTGATCAGGACAGAGCTGTGCGGCAAAGTTCTTGGTGTATGGCTCGATGATGAACGGCCAGAAGCGACGCCAGTCGCGATCTGTTCCATCCGGGGTTTTCCCAATGACGGAAACATCATATTCCATGTGACCTGGAATAACAGTTTCGTCATAGTCTTGCATGTACATCATGACTGCCAAACCAAGCTGCTTGGTGTTGGACAGACAGGAAATTGCGCGTGCTTTGGCACGAGCTTGTGCAAAGACTGGGAACAGGATAGCTGCGAGAATCGCAATGATGGCGATGACAACCAGTAGTTCAATCAGAGTAAATGCACTGGTTCGACCAGTGGACTTATGAATTGTATTCATTGACTAACTTCCTACCTCCTTGATAGGCGTGTCCGGCAACCGTTGCCGAACCGCGGATCTGTTTCTAAGATACCTAAATGACACCTCAATCACAGACAAAGTCGCGCAACAATGCGAAACTGTGTAAATCAGATGCTACGAATACTATTGGTAAGTGTCAAGCATTAATTTACATGGGTCGTAGAATTGTCAAAGCGGCAAAATCTACGACCGATTACTAAGTAGATTCTAAGTGAAACGGCAATCAAGGCTGTCTGCGTTGAACGTGACATGGCTTACGTAACGCATTAGAACTTTCTAACGCTTACCGGCCGTAATGTGTCCCCAATAACGCCCCATCCAGTAGGCAAGCAACCAGTCGCTTGGCCGGTCTTCGCGCTCTCCATTACGCCCGATCACTGCAAAGTAAGGCTCTTGGTCCCAGTTACACAAACCCATTTCATCCCGGGGTACCAGCTTGCTCACCTTGACACCATCCCGTCCCGGGACGCGGTCGAAGTCAACATCCTCACGTGAGCGATTATCAACCGTCCACTCAATCTGATCCAGCGGCCAGTCACGCAGTGTCGCGATCGCACCATCGAGTGGTACCCGTGAACCCGAATACGTGTTAAAGACAAAGTCATAGAACGGGATGTTGTCGCGGACACAGCCCTGATGCCATTGCCGTAAGGCCTTAATCGCCCTCATTTTGAGATCAGGAATAAGCAAATGGTTGAACAGATTTGGGAAGACCATTGAGAGCAGCTCATCATTGATGTGCGTTGCCTCGCTTGGCGTCACATAACGAAGGTTGCCCATGTTTTCTGCATAGCCATGTTTTTGAATCAGATAGTTTGCGGCATCCACATACTTCTGCTTCCCTGTCATGTGGTACGCCACGCCGAGGTGGGAAAAGATTTCCGTTGAATTTCCGTAGCGTTCTTCGTTCCAATTGGGGTCGCCATTTAGACTCTTCGGTGACCAGTTACCCCAGCGGGTTGCTTTACCATCGATGTCCTGAAGCACATACCCATTGTCAACAATCCCGCCAACAATCCTGTCCACCAGGCTGGCGACACGCTTTTTATCAGCGGCATCGGCGACCAGATCATGGAACAGCGCATAGCCATACATATGGCCATCCACTTCATCCGAGCTGGCATCGCGTTTCCAAAGATACTTTCCATCCTTGGTCGGAAGCCAGCGCTTAGCGATCGGCTTTTCCCGTGGGTCGCGCATCCGCGCTTCGGCGATTTCCTCTGGGGTGAATGTCCGGTCAACTTCGTGGAGTGGTGGCGTACCAATCGGCAGGACCGAGCGTGCAATAAAGTGTGGCGTGCCGGTTGCTTCTTGGAGAATCTCCATCGCACGGAAAGCCGCCCGCGCATTTGCCTTCGCACGCTGGTCCTTGGTCACGGCGTAGCGCAGCGACTCGATCGCGATGTACATCCCGGTGTGCTCGCCATCGTTGTCATCATCCTCAATAAAGCTCTCCGACAAATCCCCGCGCTTCTTGAGCACTGCTGGGCCGACAAGTCCCGGTTCGCGGATATGCCGCTTGCGCAGCACGCCAAGGAAGTAATCGGCCTTCGCTTCAAGCGTCATTTTCTTGCGGTGAATGGCATCCACGCCGCCCGCCGTCGCGACCCATGCTGTGCCATCCGGCGCGATAGCCACGCCCCGCGCATCATCGGCGAGCAGCCATCGCCGCGAGTGACGGAGCCTAAAGCGGTCACCATCAAACCGAACAACCCCAATACGACTTGGCAACCAGAGTCGACCATCCGCGTCCTGAGCCACCGCACGCAGCTCACGGCAGGGAATTCGCTCCTTCGATGACAGGCTTTTTACACGGGTTTGGCCACGGTAAATGTCGAGGCCTCCCGTGCTCGCGATGGCAATATCGCCATTTTTCAATGCCCGAATATCGTGAATATTTGAGCTCAGAAGGACATCCTGGTGGCCCAAGCGTACTACTGGCTTCTTGCCACTTGGGTCCAAAATGTAGAGGCCACTGGATGTTCCCACCCAGATGTGGCCATCCAACGCGATGAAAACCGTCCGGACATTCTGCATCGTGCGGCCAGGCACTTTGGCCCACTTACCGCCTTTGTTCCAGAAAACGCCATCCGGGCCTGCCGCCACGATAAGACTGCCTTTGGCCGTGACAGCTCCAATTGGAGCTTGCGTAAAGCCCGGCGCTTGCCGAACCTTGCCACCAGAAATCATCCAAAGGCCACTCGTTGCACCCACCCAAACTGTGCCGTTGGCATCGATGCAAATACTATGACTGCTACCAACCGCATCCGCGCCCTCAGGTTTTACCCACGCGGCACGCATCAAAACACGTGGACCTACTTTGGTCGCAATCCACGGAGTACCAGCCTTGTCGAGCACAATTGCACGGACATCGTTTTCATCTGCGGTTCCAACCGGCCAAGGCTGGTGGTACTCCTGCCAAAATGGCTTATCCAGCATAGGGATGGGTTTTGTGTATGTCATTTTCGTCGCAGTCATGTACGTCTCCAACCAGCGTCGCTACAGTTTGAGAAAGAGGGGGAAGTAAATCAATTTATGTTTTTGATCTAAAAAAAGGCTAATGGTTATCCTGCAGACAGCGCTGCGGATGTATCCAAACGCTCCTGCCAGTAAGGCTTATCCAAATTCGGAACAGGTTTTATCGTTCGTTGCGTCGCTGCAACCATGTGCGTTCTCCATCCAGCGTCCCGATGCTTGTTGAGCACCGGAATCTACTTCCAAATACGTTGTCGATGTATGTTCACTCGACAATCAGACCGTTCTAAATGCGCGAAGAGCCAAGCCTGCAAGACATCACAAGCTCCGGCGTCATGCACACCACATCTTTACTTGAGGTCTTTGTTGATGCGGATAAAGTGATCGGCCATCTCAACCGGGAAAGGCGTCCCCGGGAACACCGGCTTTGTCGGCATATGACACCTTATACAGTCCGCCACCGGGTTGACCTTGCAGACCTTCTCCGGCGCGCTGTGGCACTGGACACAGGCCTTCACATAGCCCGCCTCATCCTTGGATGCATCCTCGTGCGGGTTATGACACGTCACGCAGCTGAGCTTGTCATCACTCTTGATAAAGCACTTGCTCTTCGACAGACCATACGGCTGAAAACGGTTCGTTGCCTGCTGGGACAGCTTGTCGAGCTTTGCAACAGCCTCAGGTGTGCGGTGACACTTGCCACAGGTGTCATTGATAATCTTGCCACCTTTATCCGTGAACTTGTTCAACAACAGCCCGCGGGTCTTGTCCCCAGCCGCCATCGCCTTTGCATGCGCAGCACCCGCCCCATGACACGACTCACACCCAACACCGAAAAAGCGCGGTTCAGGAATCAGGCTGGTATCCGGACGAGGCACAGAGTGACACCCGATACAGCGAATCGCATCATCAACGCCGTGCGTCTGCCCAATCGTCTTGTTGGCAAAGTCTTCCTGTCCAGGTGTTACGCGAAAGCATTTGTCGCTTGGGAACCATGACTGGCGAATCTCAACGCTGCCGCCCGGATGAACCGCGAGAAATGTCATCCCCGTCTTGCCGCTACCCAACACCAAATCGATGGGAATCGGAACCGGCTGACCCGTGTCTTTGTTAGGCGCTTCGATAATGAGCTGGCCTTGGCCATACATCACCTTGCCGCCATTTGGGACCTGACCCTCGGGTGGGGCGAGGGGGCCAAGGACATCCGTAAAGCCCTCGTACAGCGTCTTCATATGCCGCGACCCGTGATGCTTCTGAAATTCACCCGCGTGGCACGGCTGGCAGGCATCGTTGCCAATATAGCCATCCGATGTCGTTGCGGCAGCCAGCTTTTCCTGACTCCACGCGCCGGTTGGCGTATTGCTCTTGTCGATGCGCGGTGCACACGCGGCAACCGCAAGCACAATGGCGGGCAAAACCAGACAAATAGCAGGACGTATCCGGGACATCATTTCCGCCGAGTATATCGCCGCAACGTTATTGACATCGTGTGGATGAAACCTTCATAACCGAATAGACTTCAGGTATCGACCGGCGCACTGCCAACCACGCCTATCCAACCATCGAGATACGAAGCGGAGACAACCGTGTTCCTTGCCAAAAGCCTATTCATCACTGCCGCTGCAGTCACAGCAATACCCGTGCTTGCCCAGCAAGCCCCTGACCTAAATGCGTACCGTGCACCCGCCGGAAATCGCGTTGCACAAGTCAACCCAGGCGGAGAATCCATCCTCCCAAATGGCCGTATCGTCGCGCCACTCGGTGAGCGTCACTATGCCGGGCGCTCCAACTTGTTTGACATCAATATTTCCCATAATGGTAAAGCCATCGTGGGGCACTACGATGGTGGGATGACGATCTGGCAGCGTAACGCCAGCGGAGCCATCCCGATTTCCATTTCGCTCGAAAAGTTCGGACTCTCCGGCGCCTTTACCCATGGCGGCGCGCAGTACATCGCATCAAATGGAGATGCTGGCAACGGAATCTCCGTCTACGATGCGACATCATGGGACCTGCCGGGCATCAAAGCAACACCTGAACGCCCATTCATGGATGTCGACCAGGCACCACTCTTCACGATAAAAGTCGATAAAGAGGCCTATATTCAGGACATCGTCCTGGCACCGGATGGCCATACTGTCTACGCCCTCGACATCGCCCGGCAGCGTGTTGTGGTGTTTGATCTCACAAAGCGCGCTGTCATCGCCGATGTCCCCGCCGGTCGTCAGCCCTTTGCCCTCGCATTAAATAAAGATGGCAGCCGGTTGTTTGTTGCCAACATCGGCATTTTCAACTATTCGCTCGTCCCTGATCCAAAGCCCGGGACCCCGTTCAGCAAGCGCGGCCTCCGTGTTCCTCCGTTTGGCTTTCCAAGCAAAGAAGCCACCAGCGGAGTCGAAACCGAAGGACGCTTTGTAAAGGGTCTTGGGTCCGCCCGCGTCCCGGATGCGCAATCGGTCTGGGCATACGATGTCCGTAACGCTGCAAAGCCAACCATCACGGGGAAGGCAAAGACCGGAATCCTCATTCACGCCCCTGCGGATGCCGGGAAGTCTGTCGGTGGCAGCGCGCCGAGCGCACTGCTCGTGAGCGGGAACACCCTCTGGGTGGCAAATGCAAACAATGACACCATCCAAGCCTTTGATGTCCGCACACTCAAGGTCACAAAGACCATTAAGCTCACGCCTACCAAAGCCCTCGCTCGTCTCCGCGGCGTGATCCCAACCGGGATGGCTATCAACCGCAAGGCAACCCGTCTCTACGTGGCGGAAGCCGGTATCAACGCGGTCGGCATCATCGATATGGAGAAGGGCACCGTCATCGGGCATATCCCGACCGGCTGGTATCCAACGCAAGTCGCACTCGGCCCATTCGATGAAAACCTCTTCGTTGCAACCCAAAAGGGCATCGGGCAAGGACCTTCCGGACATCTCAATCCCCGCCAGAAAACCGATGAGCGCTTCAATATGGCAGCGATGCCGGGGAT
>CAIRTT010000147.1 GCA_903881535.1 uncultured Armatimonadota bacterium | reverse complement strand
TTGCCTGGAGGACCTCACCTTCCGTCATCCCGACGGTGACGCCGGCGAACAGACGAATCAGGTTCAGGTTTTGATCATTGCGCGCGAGGATATGAATCGACTTTGCAAGGAGGTAGTCACCGGCAAGAATCGTGAGGCCAGTTCCATACACAGCGCCAGCCGTTGGACGTCCACGCCGCGCACCCGCATCATCGACGACATCATCGTGCATCAACGATGCCATATGAATCAGCTCAACAGCGGCAGCGGCCTCGATCGCACGCTCATCCAGCTTGCGGCGGTCAAGGGCATTTCCACATAAAAGGGCTGCGGCTGGGCGCAAGCGCTTCCCGCCGGCAAATAAGGTATGTCCGCTTACCGCCTCAACAACGCGGATTTCTGAAAGAATCTCGCGGGTCATGCATGCTTCAACGGCATCCAGCTCGGCGTGAATCGGAGCAATAATCGCATCGGCCGCAATATTCACACTCATCGCTTTACTCCAATATGCAGCGCAACCGCCCCAAACAGGAAATCGGTTACCGAAACAGACTTGCACCCGGCTGTCTGGAGGTGCGCTGTAAGGGTCTCCCGGTCAGGCCAGGCATCCACGGATGCTGGCAAGTACGCATAGGCTGACTTGCGACCGCTGATCAATCCCCCGATGACGGGAAGAATATGAAACGAGTAAAAGCGGTACAGCACACGGAACCACGCCTTTGTTGGCTGGTTAAACTCAAGGATTGCAACACGGCCACCCGGCTTTGCGACGCGTACCATTTCGGTTATTCCGGCCGTGATATCCGCAACGTTTCGCATCCCGAATGCGACAGTGACTGCATCGTAGGTGTTCACGTCATACGGAAGCTTTTGCGCATCCGCCTGCTGGAATGTAACCGGTGCACCGCCACGTGGCGTAACTTTTGTGCGTGCAATCGACAGCATGCCTTCTGAAAAATCGGATGCATCCACGACGCCCGCGGGTCCACACGCGCCGCTGAGCGCAAATGCGAGGTCGCCGGTTCCGGTGCAGATATCGAGCGCGGATGAGCCATTTGAAAGCGCGAGCGCCTTTACGGTGGCATCCCGCCAGGCATGGTGAAGGCGCATACTGAGGACAGAATTCAGCAGGTCATAGCGCGGCGCGATGGCATCAAACATATCCTGAACGTACGCATGCTTTTGCTGCGGTGTAGGGAGTGGATTGTTCGCGTGTGATTGTGCCATCTGGGTAACAAGGATTGTGAACATTGTCACAAAGTAGGCTGAGTATACCTTGATGGGCTGCTTGTTAATGCATCACTTCGCCGTAAAGCCGGTGGGTTTCCAGTGCCGGATATCCACAGGGGCATCCCTATATTCCTGTTCGGTGGCTTGCAAAATCTCATGGATGGTTTTACGTTCGTTTGCATCCAACTTCGCCGTCAGCCGGTCATCCGAGTTTGCAAGCGCAGCCTTTATCCGTATCCAGCAGTAGGTCCGCGCTTGTATTGGCATCCCCTTAAAACCCAATGAATGTACTAGAAAGCTTAGCCGATAGCGGAACAACCGTGTCCTTAAATCAAGCTGGCGGAGTGTTTGTTGGTTGGCATCCCGAGGCCCCTGCTTGACGAAGTCAACCATGGTGCGCTTGTTACCATCGATGGGTGCTGGGAACGGAGCTTCATCCACAAAAAACATCGCTTCCAGCAACGCATCAGAGCTGTTCCGGATGCGTGAAAGTGTGCTGCCGAGGAGCTCGCCGGGCTTGTTTCCGAGGGACTCTCCAATCGATGCATCATCGGCAAGGGCCAGCGTCGTGCCGTAGGTCACCGCTGTAATTCGGTTGTGGATCACGGTCTGGTGCTGGAGGATGAGCTGCGCGACGACATCGGATGTACCCGCGATGTAATCCTTTAAGTCGATGATTCCGGCGGGTAGTTTTTCCGGTGTCCGGTTCGCCCGGAGCGGATTATCCATGCCACCGCTTCCACGAACGAAGGCGTTACCCTCGTGGTTGAGTGCGAGGTGTTTTCCGGTGACCCACCATCCCCCAAAGCGCTCCGAGTGCGGGGTTGCATCGGAAATGATGTGTGTTCCGCTGCTGAAGTCGACTTGGCCATCCGGGTACGGATGAACGGAACGCACCGTGTGTCCCGGTACGCCACTTGTTAATGCGCCATCGTGGCATTGCAGGCACTCGTAGGTTTGCCGATTGAATGCTGGCGCGCCGCTGCCCCGGTTTTTGAATGTGTAAAAGATGCCACCAAGGACAGGATCAGCGACGGACACCTCAACAATGTCGGAGCCTTGTACGTAGCCGATGTAAATGTCATCCGAAAAGTAGAGAGCCCTTGGGCTGCTGGGGCTGATGTGTGCAATCTGAAGGGATGTCTTTGAAAAGACCATTGTTTGCGTGCTGGCATTGATACCGAGCGTACGCAGCAAGGATGGTAGATAGCCGAATCTGGCATCGTAGGTGAGCGGGTTTTTACCAGCCGCGATCGCGGCGTGCAAGCGTTCGACCTTATTGGTGGGAGTCTTTGTGAAGTAGCCGATGGCATCGAGTGAGCGTTCATCCGAGCGTCTTGGGCCCGCCTCACTGGATGTGGCGATGAGAGGCGTTACCGTAATCGCCAGCGAGGCCGCGACAACAAACCACTTTTTCACGCGCATTATGACAACAACTTATCAAAGGAAATGTGTAGGGTCATCGGGCTTTTGGCAGGTTTCATTCGCATTCCAGCGCAGCACTATCCCTGTGTTCAATACGCACGAATAACGTGGATTTTTGATGGGGTCAGCTGTACCGCTGATGCATCATGCTACACTTTTAAGCTTTGGACACAAAACACATCCGTAATTCGATCAACAGCTGGCTCTACCCATCGCTGACATTTGGGACTTTGCTCCTGATTTGGTGGCTTGCGAGTGCCCGCGGGTATTTGTCGGAGCAGTTCTTTCCGACACCTGCAGCGTTTGTCACAGGCTTCCGCGAGGAATTCGCAAGTGGCAGCTTGTTACGGGATACGCTTGCATCCTTGTCGCGCGTCGCCGCCGGGTATGCGCTCAGTGTTGCCGCGGGCGTTCCGCTCGGGATGATTCTCGGGACGGTGCTCGGTGCACGCCTTGCGCTTTTGCCACTGCTGAATTTTCTGCGTTCCTTGTCTCCGCTTGCGTGGATTCCATTTGCGATCTTCTGGATTGGCATTGGGCACGGCGCGGTGATCTTTCTGATTGTTATTGCAGCGCTGCCGACGATTGCGCTGTCGACGATGGCGGCGGTTGCTGGCATCCCCAAGGTCTACTTCCGGGTCGCCCAAGATTACGACCTAAAGGGCATTCACCGTCTGACACGGGTTATTTTTCCCGCGATTCTGCCGCAGCTTGTGACAACGCTGCGGGTGGCGATGGGCCTCTGTTGGTTGGTGATGGTCGCTGGCGAAATGCTTGCTGGAAACACCGGCCTTGGCTACTTGATTCACGATGCCAACAATGGTCTCCGGCTGGATTTGATTGTGGTTGGAATGGTGATGATTGGGCTGCTTGGGATGCTGTGTGATCGCCTATTGATGTTTTTGACGCGGCTGCCAGGTATCCGCTGGGGGTATGACCGATGAGTACTGGGAGCATCAGCATCAAGGGTCTATCGCATTCTTATGGAGCGACAGCAGTCCTCAAAGATATCCACTTGGATGTTTCTCCGGGTGAGTTCGTGGCGATCGTGGGTCCAAGTGGCAGTGGCAAGTCGACCTTGTTGTCGTTGTTGTCGGGTTATTTAAAGCCGACATCGGGTGTGCTCGAGCGTACCGGAACCACGCGCACGGTCCACCAGGCGGATGGCCTTTACCCGTGGCTGACCGTCGAAGGGAATCTTGCGCTTGGTCTTCCAAAGCTGGATGCAGCATCGAAGCGACGTGCCGTTTCCGACATGGTCGGGCGTATTGGGCTTACAGGGTTTGAGAAGGCATTTCCGCATGCGCTTAGCGGCGGGATGCGGCAGCGTGTTGAGATTGGGCGTGCGCTGTGTGGCGGCACGGATGTGCTGATGCTGGATGAACCATTTAGTGCGCTGGATTACCTGACGCGTCTGAAGATGCGCGGTGAGCTGTGCCGTTTGCTCGAGGACCAGCCGCGAACCGTGATTTTGGTCACGCACGATATTGAAGAAGCCACACAGCTGGCAGACCGCGTGTTGGTCCTTTCGGAGCGGCCAGCATCGATTGTGTATGAGCTCAAGATCGATGTTCCCCGTCCACGAGATGTAACGGCACCGGGTGTGGTGGATGCAACCAAGGCGGTGTTAAAAGCAATGGGCTACGAACCGTAGGTTCGCAGCCCGCTTTTTTTCTAAGAGTCGTCGCTTGGCTAGTTTGCTGGGTACTTCCCTGCATCCGCCATGTCAACCGTGGCTTCCTTGATGTCCTTTGGCACAAACTGTCGGTCAAGGAACTGTGCGACAGGAATCGGCTTGCTGATGATTTTGGCTTTCACGGCCATCTCGACAATCTTCATCATTTCGTCATCGCCCGGGGTGAGCTGACGGTAGCTTACACGGCCTGGGTCGTTGAGGACAAACTTGATGAGCTTTTCATCCTGCTTGTAGTACGGACTTGCGACCTTTGCGGCTTCGTTGCGATGGGTTTCCGCCCATTCGCCTGACTCAGCGATTCCGCGTACGAGGTCTGTGACGACCTGTGGTTCTTTGGCGATGAGCTCATCGGAGACGACTAGCACACACGAAATAAACTGTGGCCAGATGTCTTTTGCTTTGTAGAGCACGCGTCCGACGCCGGTGACTTCCGCTTTTGCGGCGTGTGGTTCGCCGACAAAGTAGGCATCGATTTTCTTCGCAGCCAGCGCGGATGGCATTTGCGGGGGTGGCAGTTCAATAAAGTTGATGTCGGATTCCGCGAGGCCCTGATCTTCCATTAGTTTGCGGATGACAAGGTATTGGTTCGAGAAGCGGCTTGGAATTGCGAAGGTCTTACCCTTGAGACCTGTGAGGTCCTTGGATGTGTCATCTTTGCGGACCATCACGGTGGAGCCATCCCGGTGTCCAAGATAGACGATTTTGCACTTGACACCCTGTTCCTGCAGCTTTAGTGCAAGAGGCGCAATCATAAAGGTGGCTTGGAGGCGCCCCGACTTGAAGGCGTTTGCGACATCCGGCCATGCGAGGTACTTTTCGCTCGCAAAGCGGTTGTCTTTGCTGGTGCGGCTGGCGAAGTCTGTGACCGGGCAGGTCAGGTGGCAGGTAACGGGAAGAAATCCAACCTTGAGTTCATTCCGTCCATCTGCGGTCTTGGTCAGAACAGGACGTGCTGCCTGCTTGCTCGCGGGGTTGCAACCGGCGATGAGAGTGAGCGCAGCAGCGAATGCGATCGGGCGAATGTTCATGGACGAATAATACCTAGAGGAGCATTCATGTCACGGCTAATGATGCCCGAACACAGGGATTTATGCTGCCCTAAACGCCGTAACTTTCTCCGTGATGGATGTGATCAAAGCCGTTATCCGGCTTGATGACAAGCTCCGTCTCGATTCGCCGTCCTTGGAAGAAAGGAACCGATCGTTCGGGAACATCGATGCCACCAAACGTCTGAGAGCCAACCTTCCAAAGCATCATCGCAATCATCGGGCGTGAATGAAGGGTGTGATTTGGCATCCCGGCGTGCCAGAGGCGCATGTCCCGGAGAATGACTGTGCCAGCCTTGACGTTAGGTTGAATCGGCGGATGGCTAATGCGATAGCGTTCAAGATCGTGAGGTTTGACGATGCATTCGACATCCCCGCCGTATGTAGTGTCCAAATGGGTTGTTGGCCAGAGCTGTGTTGCGCCATTGGTTGCACTCATGTCGACGACGGGAATGTTTACGACGATTGTGGTGGTTGGTGTGTATTCACCGCCTGCAACGGGATGCGGCATATCGGGATGGACGGGCTGTGTATGGTCACCGGGGAGGGCTGTGTTTCCGGAGTAGAAGCTATTCTTTACGGGGCCACCCAGAATCTGCTCAGCGATTTCAATGATGATGCCGTTGAACAACACATCTTCGAAGAGGTACGGCTCAAAGGGTGGCGGCGCTTGTTGGATATTGCCTTTGTTGAAGTTGAATGGCGTGTCTGTCCGTGCGAGGACTTTT
>CAIRTT010000146.1 GCA_903881535.1 uncultured Armatimonadota bacterium | reverse complement strand
CTACATTTGGAAAAGTGGTAACCACGCCACCATGGACCTGACCGCTGAGCGCGACTTGCTGATTCTAGGTGACCGCTATTTCCGCCGTGGAATCGGATGTAAGGGCAAATCCAACCTCCTGTACAAGCTCGCCGGTAACGCGAACCGCTTCCGCGCGACGGTCGGACTTTCGCAAGGCAATAAGCCCGGCGCCGAGGGCCGCTTCCGTGTCATGGAAGAAGACTTCTTTGGTAATAAAGTCCTCTTTGACAGCGGAAAAATGCGCCCAACATCGCCTGCCGTAACGATTGATATCGATGTCAGCGGCAAGGGCTGCATCATGCTTGAGTTCACCGGCGATGATGTGCTTGGCACGTGGGGGGATGCGCACGTCGTCGGGTAAGTGAATTTATTTTGATGTTTGGTTAGTGAAGGTGGTCATTGCTCAGGCCACCTTCTTCTGCCAAAAAAGCTCAAAACGATAATCGTTTGCTAACAACGCTCACTTCAAAAATGACCGTCACTCAACCCGAATCTGGTGCACATAAACATCCGCCGGAATGTCCAGCCCCAGCCTACAGATCGCACCCTTGTAATTCGCATTGCTGCTGATGTCAATGTCAACCCAGTGTTTTTTGCCAGCGGCGAACATTTGCGAGACCGACCGCTCTTTGTCAAACCAAGTCCCACGCCACGCCGACCATAAACTTGGCTTTGTGCTCGCATCCGCTGGTGGCAAACCACGCCAAAACACACGCATGCTCCCCGCAGCTTTCGCCGAAACTTGTAGCCGCACACGCTTCGCGGCGCTTGCCTGCCAAAATGCATACGGACCTAGCAGGCGTAGCGTCTCAAGACCGGGTTCCGGAGCCCCACCCAGCCCGCGGCCCTTCAGAGGAAATCCAGCATCCGTTCCCGATTGGTAAATCCATCCACTGCGCCGCTCTGAAAAGTCCCACGACGGGAGCCCGCGCGGCCGCTGCTTCTCCGCCGCCGCCCGAATCTCACTCACATTCCCGACTACAAAGTCCGCACGGTAATCAAACACCACATTGTGATCGAGAACTTCGCTCGCAATCGGAGACATGTAGCCAGTACTGCCATCCGTTTCACCGCCAACGCCACGCTTTCCAGAAAAGCCACCGTGGAATTCGATCAGGGTTGGCACAATCACGCCAATTCCCGTACCAGCATCGTTCACAAGCGCGGCCCACCCTTCCGTCGGGAATGAATTCACCCACGGCCAGTCTTCTTTGTGGTCATTGCGCAGCTCGCGCAGCGCATCCCCGGTAAATGGCTTGTCGCCCGTATACATAATTAAGCGGTGATAAGGCCCATTAACATACACCGCCGGGACCTCCTGCGCGCCGCCTTTGTACTGCGTTTTGTCACTGCGATGGTTGGTCAACCGAGCTTTATACGTAAACGCAGGACTCTCTGAGCTAAGCGTGATCCACGTCTCCATCGTGCACTCACCCGGGTCATCGTTCATCGGCCAAAGCATCGGGATCGTCTTTACATACAGCGTGTTCGTCCCAATACGGACATCCACCACTTTCGAGCCGTTGCGGTACGCATCCCCCGTCTGAATCGGATTCCACGGAAATGCACTCCAGGCCTTGCTCTTCTCTTTGCCAGCCTTGTGGTAATTCGGCGGTCCACTGTAATACGACTGCTGAATCTGCCGTCCGAGATCGTGCGAGTTAATGATGTTCGGTCCGCCCGGAACCGAGACGTGCGTAATCGCACCGCCCCACTTGCGCGTGATGCCAACGCGGATATGGGCATTTTCAATAAACTGGATATCGGGGGTTTGCAAGGATTTCATAATGCGCTCTCTCTCACCCCACCAGCCCAATACGCACCAAATTCCAGCTCCAACCTGCAAGGCGTAAATGAATCTCGCCGTTTGCATCAACAACATGCTCGGTCACCATTGGCGTAATCGCATTTGGTGCATCAATCGTGTTCTCCGTCCGGAGCACATCGTGCCGAATACAGTGATGCACCATGCTTCCACATGGAAAGCACCCACGGACATCAATTTCAATATCCACCGGTGCACCGGATGGCTCACGATTGATCATGAAAATGTGCAGTGCCGGGCCATCAGCTGTGTCCGCCAGCACGGTTACGGACTTGATGACCGGAACCGCATCCCGGTTCTTGGCATCGTAAACCGGAGCCACCACCGGAGTATGCAGAACCTGCCCGCGACCGTATTGACTCGTTAGCGCAAATGGCCACCAAATCGTCTGGCGCCACGCAGGTCCACCCGGCTCCGTCAAAATCGGTGCAAGCACATTCACAAGCTGCGCAATACAGGCAATCCGCACCCGCGCTGCATTCTCGAGCAATGTCAGCAACATCCCACCGACACACAACACATCTGCCATGTCGTAGACATCCGATTCCCGCTTACTCAGCTCCGGCCACGTCGGGCTGCGGTCAATCAGATTGTTCTCAGGGAACCAGACATTCCACTCATCAAAGCTGAGCATCAGGGTTTTGCGGGACTTCTTCGTGGCTTTCACCGCATCGCAGACCGACGCCGCCTCGCGGATAAAGTCGCCCATGTTTTCCGGTTCAGCCAGAAACGCCGCCATGTCGCCACCATGGTCATCGTAGTACGTATGAAGCGACACATAGTCAATTTGGTCATACGCCTCCATCAGAGATTCCCATTCCCAGTGCCCAAATGTCGGCATTGCACGGCCGCTCGAGCCACACAAAATCGTCTCGATGCGGCGGTCGACAGCCTTCATCAGCTTAGATGCTTCCCGTGCGATGCGCCCATATTCAGTGGCAGTCTTCGTCCCCATCTGCCAAAAACCATCCACTTCATTGCCAAGACACCACGTCTTTATCGCGTGTGGCGCCCTATAGCCGTGCTGCTTGCGGAGGTCAGAGAGCGCGGTCCCACCTGGATGGTTGCAATACTCAACCAGCTTGCGGGCATCATCGATGCCGCGGGTGCCAAGGTTCACCGCAAGCATCGGTTCCGTTCCGACCAATTTGCACCAATCCATAAACTCATTCGTGCCAAACTGGTTGGTCTCCGTCACGCCCCATGCCAAATCGAGGCGCTTCGGACGCTCGCCCTTCGGACCAACGCCATCTTCCCAGTCGTAACCACTGACGAAGTTCCCACCTGGGTAGCGGATGATAGGCATCCCGAGACCACGGACCAGCTCGATGACATCCATGCGGAAACCATTCGCATCCGCGGTGGCGTGCCCCGGCTCGTACATCCCAGTGTAAATGTGCTTGCCCAAATGCTCAGCAAAGCCACCATAAATACGCGGGTCGATGTCGGCTGCGATGTAGTGGCGATCAATAATTATCCGGGCGGCGGGCGTCGTCATGCAGGCACAGTTCCGCACCGCAAGGCTGTATTCCTGTGGATGTCCATGGAGAAGAACGCTCTACCGGCAGCGCTCGGCGATATGGAGCGCGAGGTTTACGATGTCGGCCATTGGAAGCTCGGCATCGGTGGGAAATTTCAGCGTCCCTTTGCTGGAAACGTGCGACTTTAGCGGCGCAAGAATGGCTGCATCCGCGCCAAGCCACCCGTACACAGCGATGTGTTTTTCCCAGGCGGCGTAGTACAAAATGTTTTTGCGGATGCTAATCGTCGGCATCCCGTTACTGAGTTTCTCATGAGCATCTGGGATGGCAGCGCGGAGCGCATTCCGCAGCTCTACAAGGCTTGCATGCTGCGGGCCGGTAAAGCCTGCAATATAGACTTCCACCGATGTAGGTTTGTCTGCCATCCCCTAATGTATCGCGCCGCGGTACGGATGGCGTCAGGTGGTGGAAATCGTCGCCATGACACGCAGGAGGCGCGCTTTTACATTCGCGGCCAGGACATCGATTCCGGGTTGATCCACAAGCTGAAGTACAGCCTCTGGGTCCATAAACGAGATGCGTGTTGTGGCGTCATCGATTGCGCGAACGACGACATTGCACGGCAGGAGAAGTCCGATTTCGGGCTCGGCGCTGATCGCCTGATACGCGAGCGCCGGGTTACAGGCTCCCAGAATTCTGTAGGGTGGCATGTCTTTGTCAAGCTTAGCTTTCATCGTTGCCGCAACATCGATGTCCGTGAGCACGCCAAAACCTTCGGTCTTGAGTGCGGCGATGACACTCTCGATGGCGTCACTAAACGATGCCGTTACCACCGTGCCAAATCCAAAGCGTGTATCCATGGTGCAATCCTCTCATGAGGCAACCTCCCGTGAACGAGGCGTCCCGGCGTGTTCCGGGAGGCTGCCATGGATACAGAGGCGCATCTCACAAAAAAGGGTTCACACTTTTATAAACATTTCGTGAACCCCTAAGCCAGCCTTACTTTTTCCGTGCTTGGACCACAAATGGCTTGCCGGCAACCGCCGCCGGAACATCCACAATCGTCTCCGCCATGTAGTGCCGCGGTTCCGGACGCGTATAAGGGGTGATCGTCAATGTGCCATCAGGCGTGATCTGAAACATCCCAAATCCAAATGTGCGACCACTCTGCGGTTTCCAGTTCGCTTCCAGCTTGCTCCCGCCATTTCCAAACAATGCCTGTACAGCCGAGTTGTCATTGAACGTCGTGACTTCCATCGCGTGGATGTGCGCGCAAACATACGCCTGCACCTTCGAATAACGGGCAATCGCGCCAAGCAATCGCTTGGCTGACATTGGCTCGATAGGCGCATCCCCCTCGACGCTCTCAGCATTGATCACGTTGCGATGCCCGAGAATCACCACAGACTTAATCCGCTTATTCGCCTGCGCACGCTGCAAATCGTTCTCCAGCCAGCCGCTCGGAATCGCACCAATAATGCTCTGCCCAGTGACTGGATCAAGTGTTTTGACCCGGGTGTCTGTGTTCAACACTACAAAATGCACATAGTCACGGTCGAAGGAATAGCTGAGCAGGGATTCATCTGCCGCGATGTCATCCCCGAAGCCATGTTGCATATCTGGACCGCGGTGAATCTTCGCTGGAATCATATTGGATGTCTTTACAAAATCATTCCAAATGTTGACCGTGACTGGATTTGGGAGCTTTTGATCGGCTTTCTTGCGGTTGAGTTCATGGTTTCCAGCGATGGCGATAAGCTGCGTCTCCGCTGCCTTTGGAAGGCCATCAACCAGCTTTGTCCACGCAGTGAGCTCGGAACGCAGCACCTGGCCATTGTCATCCGCGTAGCCCATCACAATGTCGCCGCCTAAGAACGCATAGTCAGGTTTTAGCGCTGCGATATGGCTTAGATTTGCACTCAGCTGTGGAACATTTGCCGTGCTTGGATTCTCGCGATAGGTGCGATCGACATCCTTGGCATCGATTCGGTTACAGCCAAAGAAGGCAAATGAAACAGCTGGCTTTTCCACGGGTGAACGATGTACATTTGCAGCAGCCATCCCTGCAATCGCGAATAGGCTTGTTAGGGTGATGATCATCACGAAGTCTCCGTTGCGCAGCGGCGCACGCTGCCACGTTGCGGTTGGCAGGTTGACTTCGATAGTAGGATTGCCCACGCGCACTATTGTTATCTGAACATTAAGTACAGTAAACCAATCGTGATGCTTCTCTGTATCAGAACTCGACTTGCAGCTCGACATTTAAGGAGCCAACCCGTGCCCGGTAGCCATTCCTCGCCGATGGATCAAATGGCGTCAGTCCCTGCAGCCAGATAACTCTCAGCAATGTGTTCGGTTGTAAGCGTTGCAAAAACCCAGCCGTCAGAAGCTTGCGTGAATCATCAAATGTCGTTCCCGGCGGGTTTCCAGGATTGTACACATCATATTTGCAGAATACGCTGCTCCGATGATCAAGCGGATACCGATAGACCCCGTAGTATCCCGACACCCGATTCCGCGGGATGTAAAGTGCACGGTCCGGGGAAATCTCGAACTCCCCCATCATGTATTCAAAGCGGACCTCGCGTCCACTCGTCCAGCTACGGCGCACATCGATTCCAGCCACACGCCGCGCGGCATTCGCAAATGGCATGGGGATGCCATCCGTTGGCGCAGCGGTACGAGCGGCCAGATGTCCGTAATAACCCGACATCCCGATTGTGTCCGTACGCTTTCCAAAGACATGCGACCGCTCGAAGCGACCAACCATGTCAAAGAGACCATTTTGGTTTTGCATACCAGCAACATCCCGGCCTTCCCCATTAATGACAGAAACTGTCGCGAGCGCCTGGTCATTGGCTTGTGGGCGAACTAAATGTTGCAGCTGGATTCCCTGATCACGGTCTTGTCCACTAAAAAACGGAAGCACAGATCCTGGATTAACGAGGCCACCAACGCCGGTGGTATTGCTTCTAAACGTAATGGATGACATCGCAGAGTCGGAAAATGCCATCGCGCGTTCATCCGTTTCGCGCACGCGTCCGCTTGAGCGCAGCTCGTAGCCAAACTGGGGAATGAACTGTCCTGCGGTGACGGTTGATCGACCGCCGGGTAAACGCAACGCGACAAAGGCATCCCGGATGGTGGCCGGACCATAGCTTGGAAAGTCCAGTTGAAAGGTGACGGTTTGATTTACGGCTGCGGGAACATCGAAGCGAACATTTCCATTTCGCACCATAAACCCGGATTGTGCGCCGCCGACATTTGCACCTCCCCAGCCTGGGCGGAGACCAATTCCGGAGATGGCAGTGTCATGAAATGGGACATTTTGCCCGAAGACGGTCTCGATACGCGTCTGGATTAATCCTGAAATGCGTACCTGATTGATGGTGAGTGGTGGAGGCGCTGCGGGTGTGGGTGCAGGTGGTGCCTGAATGCTTGTCAGGATCACGCTTGGCCCTGCCGGGTGTTGAGATGAATGGTTGATGTCACGGTAAACCGTATATAACACTTAACTTATATGCTTGTGCAAGAAAATCGCTGGATTGCCATTTCAATGGCGTGAATGAGCCACTCTTAGGTGGCTGTGTGTTTGGTATCTAACAGGGCAAGCTCTGTGCTGGGCCGGCCGCTGTGTCGGCCCCCGCGTATCGATTCTTGGTTGATGTGCGGGTTGTGGATGCACTGCAATCCGTTTGACGCATGCCAATTCCAATGCTGCTTTTCGTAAATGAATTTCGTGTAGGGGCCGGCCGCTGCGCCGGCCCGCGCGTAACGTATTGCTTGCGCATCCCGAAACCAAAAGGCAACTCCTGCGCTTGCTGGGTGGAAGCCTGCCCCTACAGGACCTCATCCGTGATCTAAAAACCGACGACCTCGATCAACAAAACCTCCGCGTAGGGGCCGGCCGCTGCGCCGGCCCGCGCGTAACGTATTGCTTGTGGTTGCTCTCTCTGGCGCTTCGTGCTGCGCATAGCAATTCGCTTGCGCGGTGGATGCATCCTGTGCGTGCCGATGCCGCCGGGCGTTACGAAACTCCTGCATAATGTTCGGTTCGGCTGGGCTAGGCGGTAACGTCTGCTGGCGATGTGGGTCGACCATCCCCGATGGCGGATTGTATGTAGATGATCATCGCTTTTGGAAATGGCCATCGTGGACGGTGCCCGCCCTGGCAGCCGCCGAGTTTGAACTGGCTTACAACCAACGAAATGTTGAATGTCCGGCTTGCGGCCCACCCACTCCACATTCCACCGCGCATCGCGATGTCACGCTGGTTACGAAGTGGCTGTGAT
>CAIRTT010000145.1 GCA_903881535.1 uncultured Armatimonadota bacterium | reverse complement strand
TGCAGGTGAACAGTGGACGCTCTGGGTCCCAGAAGCGATCATTGATCTGCCAGGCTCCATTTCTCCGATGAAACACAAGACGCCTGGTTGCCACAACGGTATCAAGACGTGGGCTTGGAATATGCTGGAGCACGGCAGGAATTAGGCTTGGATCCGCCGCTTGCCGATCAACAACAAACAAGACTTGAGGGATAGCGACACGTCCGACACTGTCCGGTTTGTTACCATCTGTATGGTCGACATCGTTGATGAGGGCCAGCTGTGTCCCGACTGGATAGCGTGAAAAGTCAATGATGACCTCATAGCGCTCACCCGGCGCCATGTAAACAGATTTGGTTTCAAGAGGAGCTTCAAGGAGACCGCCATCCGATGCAATCAGATGAAATGAGGCCTTGTTACTAAGCGACAGATTGTAGTGACGCGCCTGTGATGCACAGAGCAAACGGAACCGATATTTGCGGGCAGCGACACGGAAGTACGGCTGCACCTTGCCGTTTACGCAGAAGAGATTACCAATCTGACCTTTGTCTTCCATTTGATCAAAGAACAGAGAGCCATCTTGGTTGAGAATGTAGTCATTGAAGACCAATGGAACATCGTATTGGCCGCTCGGCAAACGAAGCGCCTGTGGATTAGGATCGTTTTCATTATCCGAATCGACATCATCAAACTGCAACGCAACTCCCGCAAGGCCATGGTAAACATTTCCACTTGAATGGTCAGCCATATGGTCGTGGTACCAGAGCGTCGAAGCCCAATAGCTGCGTTCATCCTCTTGCGTCTGGTTCGGGATGAGATAGTCCTTGTACGTTCCCGGAGTAATAAAGTCCATCGGCCAGCCATCGTCCACTGGGTCCTGCCATCCTCCATGATGATGCAGCACTGTCTCCACAATTCCAAAGCCACGGTAGTTGGGATTAAGGTCATTAATCCGCCGAACTGCTGTTGGCTTACCTCGATAGTGCACTAAAGCTGGTCCAGGAAATGTGCCGTTATAGGTCCACATCTGGGTTTGAGGCAAGTCACGATGAAAGGAATGCAAGGCTTCTTGCTCGCGGAGGATGTAGTAGTTAGGCGTCCCGTACTCGTAATACCGGGACGCGAGAGGTTGCAGTGGATTGACGGGTGTATCGGCTAGCCTGCGAGGGATAGGTAATGCATCGACGAAGGGCGAAAGGCGGCCTGCTTGAACGGTAGCGGGACGAGATTTTATGCTAAAAAATGGACTCACCGTTTTTGGGAAAACAGTAGCCTTTGGGTGAAGAACTGTATTCATGGTCGTTAGTATGTATTACCTGATGTTACGTAAGTTTTCATTCATCAGCGATGTCTCGAAATCAAGCTGCTGCGACAACAACGAACATCGTAAATCAACAATCACCTTCCTAAATCAATATCGCTTACGCACCTATTTCATAAAAATTGATCAACGTAATAAATGCATAACGTTAACCACAGATAATGTTTTATTGGTAATTTCTGAATCCATCAGCACGTTCACTTGGGACAAGCGAATCGGAATAAGGATAGGGAAGTGCGGGCTTGGACTGCGTCAACCTCAGCTTAGACATGGAGACTCAACTAAAGGTGAAACGCGTAGCTCAGATGTGTTGGATCTCATTTGCCTGATACCAGGCGGCTTGAAGAACCAGTTCGAATGCACATTCCTCGACTCCATGAGTGCCTCAAAGCGCTGTCACGCAAACGCCTAACAGACGTTTCAAGGGGGCCAAACATCAGTGGCAGCGGACCAATGATCTGTGCTGTGTGCACAAGTCCAGAGGTTATCTGAGACTAGGTAGACCTGACAGTCGCTCCACGTTCCCACCGAAGGCATGGCGTGCCACAGAAGCGAATCTAACGCCCCACCGACAGCTCCGGTTACACCTCGCTATTTAAACGGATTCTGAAACCTCGGATCTACGTTCAGCACATCGTCCGTCAACGTCTTCAGGAACGCCACCAATGCAGTCTGATCGGCAGCCGTGAGGTTCAATCGTAGAGGGTTGCCCTGCGGCTGTTCGCTCCACGTTCCCACCGAAGGCATGGCGTGCCGCAGAAGCGAATCTAACGCCCCACCAACAGCTCAGGTTACCCCTCGCTACTTAAACGGATTCTGAAACTTCGGATCTGCAATCAGTGCATCGTCGGTCAATGTCATCAGGAACGCCACCAACGCATTCTGATCGGCGACCGTGAGGTTCAAACGCAGAGGATTGCCCTGCGGTGTCTTCAAACGATTGTCCAGCGCCGGTCCATTTTGGATGCCACTATTGTAGTGTTGGACGACCTGTAACAAGGTTGCAAAGCGGCCATCGTGCATATACGGACCAGTCACACCAACATTTTTGAGACTAGGACTCTTGAAAATCTTGGTCTCACCTGCATCCAGCCCGTTTGATAGAGAGCGAGGGTCAAGGCTAAATGTTGGAATCGAATGGCAGGTGACACAACCGGCACCACCTTGCGCGGGAGCCGTTAGGAAAAGCGTTTTCCCACGCTCCTCCTGCGTTGTGTAGTTTGGAAATGGTCGGTTGACACCACCCCCTCCCTGCGCAGAATTGAAGACCTGTGAAAACCCTGTATCGAACTTGCTGTTGACCGACACCATCGCACGCTCAAACTGCGCCAATACCTGCTGAACCCGTGCCTCCGTGATAACCGCATCTCCAAAAGCCCATTTGAAGAGCTCGGGATAATACGCGAGCTGGTCCATTTTTGCGGTCAACGCACCAAACCCACCGTGAGCCGCCTGAAATCCCATTTCGACATCATTCTGGATCGGCTGTGTCGACTGCGCTTCAACGCTTACCGCGCGTTTATCCCAGAACATCGATGCACCCGTGTAGTAACGGATATTCGCCAGACGCATCGCATGCGCAGTGGTGATCTCTCCGTCATAACCACGGCTGAACTGTGCGGAATCGACGAACCCAATTCCGGGCGCGTGACATGATGCACAAGCAACCGTATCGTTGAAACTCAGCCGCTTATCAAAGAACAAAACGCGTCCAAGGGTCGCTCCCTTATCCGTAACAGGGCTGTTTGCCGGCGTATTCTCGGCTCTTTGAACCGTGGCATCGTAGTGCACAGGAAATGTTGGAGATGCGTAGTTATCCAGGTGATCCGGATCGATATTCAACGCAGCACGTGTTGCCGCGAATGGATCTTTGACGGCGAGCGCATGCGTGATGACCTTACCCGACTCCACTTCGCGCGCAGACACAATAACACTTCCCGGCCGCAAGGCTGTCACAAGCGCAGTAAGACCATTGGGTGTAATAGATGCTAGGCTGGCATCCGAGACACTCCAGACCCACTTGGATGCAGCAGTAAGCACGACCTGACCAGCAGCGTTCTTTGCGGTTACAGAATAGCTCCCGGATGTACCGACATCCAACCCGGCTGGACCACCCGTTACTTCAACGCGATCAATTGTTGAATCAAGTGTTAGCGCCAGCTGGAACTGCTCATCTGCCGTTGCAACAACCGTCTGTGCACCCTGTGCCTGAGCGGGCAGCGTCAGCCCGAGAGAGTCAGGATGAGCCGCTGCAGTTACCGTTAACTCTCCTGGCGGCAGATTTGAGAACAGCGCATCCGTTGCTGGACGTGCGATGACTTTCGTTACAGAGAAGCCATCCGGTCCTGAAATCGTGATTCGAACGGAATTCGATGCGACTGGGATCAGGCGGCTGGGTTCACGCACTGGCCAGACGATGCGAACGACCGCCTCCGCTTTTCGGCTGTGCCCGGCACCGCCACCACTAAACAACTGGTGTGCACCACTACAGCCATTGACAGCGACAATCCCCGGGAGGATGACCAGCATCGAGGCGTAGACAGCGTAATTCTGGATACGATTGCGAATAGAGCGTTTCATTTCAGTCCCACCTCCCTAGTTGATAACAATGCTGCCACCGGCAGCCCGCACACGTACATCGCAGTAAGCACTCTTCGATGGATCAGTCACACTGACTGCCTTCACACGAAATGTCCCTTGTGTTAGCGGCGCAGTGTAAAGACCTGTGGCGGAAACCTTTCCACCACCCGCTTGAACAACACTCCACTGCACAGCGGTGTCAACGGCACCACTCACCGTTGTATCCAGCTGGATACTCTTACCAATGTCGATGACAGCCGTCGCAGGAACAACTGTGACACCAACCGCAGCCACCCGCACGGTAATCGACTTTTCGATCATCTCGAGTTGGTCATTAGCCAGTTTCAGCGTGTAAATCGTCGTTGACGTTGGTGTCACAGCGGCATTTCCAGCGGTTGTGGTTGCTCCGAAGTTGCTTGCCACAACCGATGCTGCATCTGTGGATGTCCAAGTGAGCACAGACTCTTGTCCCACAAGACGCTCCGTTTCAGGTCCAGTCAAGACGAGCTGTGGGAGGGGGCTGAGCACATCGATGATTTGTGATGCCACTTTCCCAGATTCACTTTCTAGTGCCTGTATGGAAGCCTTCCCTTTTGCGGATGCCACTACAGAAATGGACTGGGTCGCAGCTCCCAAAGAGAGAACTCCAGCATCAGTTGTCGTCCATTGCCATGTGGCAGGGTTTGTTAGAACAAGTCTGTTGGTACTATCGAATGCGGAAACCGACATCGTCGTTTCTTCACCACGGCGCATGCTCGAAACATTTGAAGCAATGACAACGTGATCGACAGTGGATGTCAGCGTCAAAGCCAACTGAAATGTCTGATCGGCAGTGGCGGTTACCATCTGCGTTGCGGATGCCTGTGCGACATCATCCACTGGATTCGCAGTTGGATACGCCACCGCTTGAACCTGCAGCTCACCGGGCGGAAGATCTCCCATCAGCAAGGTGGCTGTCGGGCGCACTAAGACCAGGGACTTCACAAATCCAGCGCTGTTCGTGACCGTAACTTTGATGCTCTCGGATGCAACGGGAATGAGACGGGATACTGGTCGGTCCGGCCACTCCACCATCAGCTTGATCGTGGCGAGTCTCGTCGCAGATGAAGCCGCTTTGCTGCCCCCACAGCCTCCAGTCACAGTACTGACAACAGGGACTACCAAGGACAGTGAGACGACCAACGTAACGGATGACATAAGCCTTTTGGTGGTTTTGATCAACGGGTTCTTCCTTCCGATGCATCGGCAATCTCCAACGGCAAAGACGTGTGTTGGAGGCATGGACTACTCTAACAAAGCATCATGAAGGCATTGTGAATGATGAACAGAATCCACTGATTCATGGATGTCCGCTGACCTAAAAGAGGTCTAAGTCATCCCTTTAAACACCAAAGTGAAATATTCGAAAAACTTTAGCAAACCATTATGTTGATGGTGAGAAGACGACGTTGATTCTGCTTTGCCGGCATGCAAAATCCCAGTAATTCCATCAGGAAACCATTAACGTATCATCCTTGTAATGGCGGGAACCCCCTCTAAGATGTGCCTGTTAGTTAAACGAGTCGACCGCTGCGG
>CAIRTT010000144.1 GCA_903881535.1 uncultured Armatimonadota bacterium | reverse complement strand
CATACGAACAAGTATTCCCTTGCCAAACTGCTTCTCCAGCTGCGCAGTCGCAACTTCAAGTGCCTTTGCCTTATCCATAATTCATCAATCCCTTCGAAATCACCAAACTAGATGGCAAAGCCACCAAAGCATTTAGCAGTGCCAGATCACTCTGAAACACCACCGCAAAGCGGAAAGGTCGGAGTGTTGGTTTCTACTAAAGAAAACAAACCTAACCAACCAAACCAGCATCACTTCCAAACTAGATGGCAAAGCCACCAAAGCATTTAGCGGTGCCAGATCACTCTGACATCACCGCAAAGCGGAAAGGTTGGAGTGTTGGTTTCTACTAAAGAAAACAAACCTAACCAACCAAACCAGCATCACTTCCAAACTAGATGGCAAAGCCACCACATCTACAACACACGCCCAACGCGGGGCGGAACGTTTCATCATCATCAGATTGCTCTGGAACACCACCGCAAAGCGGAAAGGTTGGAGTTTATTTTCGTTCTTATGAATACATATCCAACCAGACCACCATCAACCACACACGCCCAACGCGGGGCGGAACGTTTCAACATCACCAGATCACTCTGGAACATCACCGCACAGCGGAAAGGTTGCCATTTGGCGATGTACACAAATACGCGCCCATAAAACAAACAATCCACCAAAACTATCACTGCACCCGAAACGGGCGGCAGAAATCCTGCATCACCAGATTACTCTGATACATCACCGCAAAGCGGAAAGTTCATTTCCTCAAGAAAACGAACGACCCATATAACTAAACGTACAACTGACACCCGTTACTACACAAATCCGTAAAAAATACTGAAAAATCTATGCGGTATCGCCGCCGCCACCCAGCGCAAATTGCAGCTTCACCTCATGACGGGCACCCGATGGATCAAGAAACGTCTCCATGAGGTCAATATGATCCACAATGCAGCTGACATCGAGGGACAGACCCGCAAGCGCCGCCGCAACATGGGCACCATCCCCGCTTGGAACAACACGCGCAAGCGTAATATGCGGCTGCAAACCACTCGACTTCGCCACACCCATCGGGATAAACCAAGGCTCCGCAACACCCACCAATTGCTGACACGCCAAAAGCCCACTCCCCACCAACGGACACAAAACTGTCCGCGCTGGACCAACCTTAGGAAACGACTTCACACCCGAAAGATGCACATCGAATGGCTGGCCCGCCGCAGCGACGACAACCGATGCATCCACAACGCCCTCCCACTGACTCGCATCCCGGTCGCCAAGCGACAGAAGCGTACAGTAGAAATCCGTAGGCTTCACCAGCTTCAAATGCTCCTCGCCCACAGCGGCAACCAGTTGCTGCTGAACGACTGAAAGCGCATCCATAACGGCTGGCGATAAGGGGATAGACAGAAAGAGACGCATGTTGAATGGATTACCTGTGAGACATTATAACAAACATTTGTTTGCTTCAAAGGGAATAATTAGGGAGAAGAGCCGCTGCGGCGCAATATCGCCGAACGTAACATCCCAAGCGCCTGCTGCGTACTCCGCAAACGGACATCCTGACGCGAACCAGTGTGCACCGTGCGAATAACATCAACGCCATCAGGATGCGCAAGGCCAACAAACACCAGCCCAACCGGCTTGTCATCCGAGCCGCCACCCGGCCCTGCAATACCCGTAATTCCGATGCCATACGTCGCACCTGAAACCTTGCGGATTCCGACCGCCAGCTCCGCAGCAACATCATGGGACACCGCACCAACCGCATCCAACGTCGCCTGCTGCACTCCCACCAAAGCTACCTTTGTCGCATTGGAATACGCGACCACACCCGTCCCAAAGACCTCACTCGATCCCGGTACCCCAGTGAGACGCCCCGCAAGCAAGCCCCCCGTACACGACTCTGCCGTCGCCACCGATTCGCCACGCTCAACAAGCATCATCACCACACGGGTTTCCAAGTCATCATCATTGTCCGAATAGACAGCAATCCCAAGCCGGGACTTAATTTCATCCACAATCGGCTGAATCAACGCATTCGCCATCTCAGTTGTCGCAGCACTCGCAGTCACACGCAGCTGCACTTCCGCCTGCTTCGCATACGGCGCAACACTTGGATTCGAACCCTTCATCAGGTCCAAAAGCTGCGATTCCGCCTCAGCCTCGCCCATGCCCACGAGGCGCAGCGTGCGGCTGACAATCACCTGCTCGGATGTCCCCAAGTACCGACGCAGCATCGGAAGCAGACTCGCCTCGACCATTGGCTCAAACTCACTCGGCGGACCCGGCAGCGCCACAACAACCTTGCCATCATGCTCAATCCAAAGACCCGGCGCCGTCCCGTAACTGTTTGGCATCGGAAGCCCGTCCACAGGCACATCCGCCTGACGGAAAATACTCGGCTTCGGCTGCATAATTCCCTTGCGTGCAAACCACTGCGTCAAATGCGCCACGAGCTCTGGGTCGCGCTGCAGCGGAACGCCAAGCGCACCCGCGATCGCATCCCGGGTAAGGTCATCCTGCGTCGGGCCCAAGCCGCCGATACAAATCACAATATCTGCGCGCGACAACGCCTGGCGCAACGTATCGCCAATACGCACCGCATTGTCGCCAACTGTTGTCCGGAAAAAGACATTCACGCCAAGCGCGGAAAGACGCTGCGCCAAAAATGGAGCATCTGAGTCCAGAATCTGCCCGAGCAGCAGCTCCGTCCCGATAGAAACAATTTCTGCGGTTATCACAGCACGGATTCTACCAACCGACGCCCCGAATCCACGCTACAATTGCACTGTTTCCAGGTCCCGCTTACGCATTCACCGCTGAATAAATCT
>CAIRTT010000143.1 GCA_903881535.1 uncultured Armatimonadota bacterium | reverse complement strand
GGCCAACAAGTCACCAAAGATATGGCGTGCTACTGGGAAGTGAAGCTGTCGTCCGCATCTGTTGCTGACCTAGCACAATTTGATTTGCTGTTTGTCACGAACCACCGCACCGTTTTTCTAACGCCTGAAGATCGCGAAAAGCTACGTAAAGTCGTGGATGCGGGTGCCGTTTTATGGATGGAAGACTGTTCACGAATGCGGCTTCACCCGCGTGCGCCGTTCTTCCTTGAGGATGTCCAGTTTACGAGTGGGGGTGGTCAGGGCAAACCGGTCGTTTACATGCCTGGTCATCCACTGCTCAATCAACCGTACGCACTTAGCGCACGGGACATCAGCAGACTAGGTGATGCGAACTATGGCGGCGGACGTGCTATTGCATCCCACCGCCCTGATGCACTTCTGGCAACAGATGCTCCTTTACTTCAACGACCTAACCCACAGGTTTTGCATAATGTTGTTGGAAATTCTGCAGTAACGTCGGCCTCGGGAGAATTTCTTCCCTACATAGCAGCTGGTTCCTACGGCAGTGGAGGGGTACTCATTACTGCTGGTGACAGTGGATGTGACATCAATGACTATGTCGGCGGTATCAACATCGGGTCAGGTGGAAATTCAGGTGCGTATTCAGGGAAAAACCTCTGGGCCGCGCAAAGCGAAGACTTGCGGTTTGTCTACAATGCAATCGCATGGGGATCATCAAGCACGTCGTACCGAAAGAATAACCGGCGTGTTGGCGCCAGTCTCGAAATGGTTGGGGCTCCGCTAATCGATGGCTTTGCTGTTCTACCGACAGCAGTTGACCCAGCTTTTTCATCTGTGACATCGCCGTTGATCACGCAGGGGCTTACGATTGCGACTGGTGTGAGTGGCGGTATTGGTTTTGTTCGTGCTTACATTTCTCAACCATCCCTTGCTGCTGGTGACCGAGGGCTTCCTGACCTTATCTTTGGAACTGCTTGGGATGAAGTTTGGCGCGCACCAATTGGTAGCTCTGGCGTCCCATCAACACCTGTGGGCGCTCAGATATATGTTGGTCAGCCTGCTCCTGTCGATGTCATCTTTGTAACGCTCGGGGATGGAACGCTTGCTCGAATTCCGATGCAGGCAAAAGATCTCGCAGCAAATCTCATTGCTCTGCCAACCGTTGAAACGAATGCGCCCGTTGCAATCGGATCGCCATCCACGTATGAGAAGACGGCTTATAACGCTGCACCAGCACCCGTTGTTTTTGAGAACCGGGTTTATGTAGTTGAGCCATCGGGATTAGTTCGATGTGTGGATGCCCGGACACTCACGACACTATGGTGGAGTCATACCGAAGCGCTGAACCCAAGCGTAACGCCGAAGGGCTCGCCAACTCTGGGTGTATCCCGTCAGGATGTTGCGCAGGTTGGTTTTGGACGCCGGGATGCATCAATTGCAAGCCGTTCGAATGGCAATACAAACGATGTGATGTTGTATACACCAGTGGTTGATGCTGATGGAAATGCACACATATATGCATATTGGCTTGGCACCCGTCATGAAGTTGTCCGCACCGATGAAGGTGCAAGCGGAAACTACCGTACGCGTGTTGCGTTGGACAACTCAGCTCCCGTTAACAATAGACATTACGTAGCGCTCGGAAAGCCTGAATTCATTACACCAAGAGTTCGTGTGTACGACAGTGCGGATGCAATGAACCTGGGCGTATTGTCTACATCGTATGTCGGTACATTCCGGGCGGATGCATCAGGATTCGTTGAAGTCCGCGGAACGAATGGGGATGTTCCGGTTGGTCCACGACCCGTCATTTCTGTTGACTACGATGTACTGTATGTGACAGCAGATGCCACACCTCCCGGACTTGAAGAGGGCATCGGTGCGCGCTTGGGGCAACCACTTGTCATTCCGCAACTCGATGTAACCCCGGTATCGAGTGGTCTTGACACGGTTGCGATGACGAACGAAGACCTACTCGTGTTTGCTGTACGACAAACAAATGATCGTAATGGCTCCGGGCTCACAAGTATCATTGGTGTGAACGAACAGTTCTCTGTCGGAGGTACTAAATTCCGTCAGAATGTAGCCATTCTTGAAGATTTGGGTCCGATCAATGCACCGGTAGACCGACGGGTGGTTACTGAACTCCCAACATTGCGTAACCGCTTGATATTCACAGGTGGGATTAGTACCAGCATGGGAGCAATCCTTGCTCCAGCCTGGGAAGGTCTCACCAATGTAAGGATCATGGGAAGCCCGGCAGTGTCAGCGGATGGCATTTCCTACGTGGTTGCACAGGCAACATCTGTTGCTAACAACGGTACGGTTTCTGTCATGATTGCGCTACAGATGGACAAGGATGTCACACTTAATCTCCCTGAAGCGTACAACCCAGCCTATCCAGTTTCGGTACGGCAATACAATGCACTAACGTACCCTGCGACAGGGGCAGATCCTGTCCAAACGACGACCGCGATTCTTCCGGCAAACGCGGTGGACAATGTTGTGTCTTCCGTTCAGCTTTCTGGGGATGCCAAGCGCGGCAAGATTACGGTCACTGATATGCGTCACCCAAGTGGTGTACGTTTCTCAAGTACACAATCATTCGTCGTTTCGTATGTGCCAGCTGGAACACAGAATCCTGTAACGGTCGTGTTAACGCCGCTGCCGGGTAGTGCTGGTGTTCCGGTTACCACCACGGCAGACGAAGATGGCTCTTCACTGCGTTCCGTTGGTGGAGCATATTCGCCAGTCCTTTGGTACTACATTCTGCCTGGAGCACCTACGTCGTCTCCGACAGTCAGTGGTAACCATGTTTACTTTGCAATTGGACAGAACATCGTTGCCCTCGATGTCAATCCTGCAGAGACAGATCCATCCGTTCGCGTAGGCTTTGGCGAGCAAGTCATCAATGTAGCAAGCTCAATTGTTAATGCTGCAACTTCCCAGCCATTGACAGTTTCTACAAACCACCTGCGTTGGGTTAGGAATGCGGGTGCTGTGATCGCATCCCCACCTGTCGTTGGTGGAAACGTAGTAGCAGTGTCGACATCTGCCGGTCCAGTTGTCTTCCAGGCAAGCACAACCCTCGTGACCGACGCCAAACGTATCTTGGAAGTTGGTGCGGATGGTGCTGCTACTTGGGTGATGGATGGAACGGTTGACACAGATGTCGTCGGGGGCGAAGTTCCCGTCTACGATCCAAGCCTCCCGGATGGCATCGCCAACCCACCGGCAACTGGTCGTAGTGCTGTTCGGCGTAGCCAGCTTGCAAGACCAACGGTAGCGCGAAAGCTCTCCGGCCAAGACTACCTCATTGCTGATACAGGTAATAACCGTCTGCTAAGGGTTGATCGTGGTGGACGAATCCGCTGGGAACTGACGTCGGTACGCGACACGTTCAAGATTCTGTCTTCCTCTGACAGCACATTGTTGAATAACCCAACAGATGTTCATCTGTCGCTGATTCCAACCGCAGACCCGACTGACCCAACAAAGTCTCCAATCGGATATGAGGTCCATTATCTCATCGCCGATGCTGGTAATTACCGTGCAATTGAGGTTGTCGATTACCGCGACCTCAATGGAAATTTCCGTACCATTGGTGGTGATCGTGGAGAAGGTGTTGTCGTTTGGGTTTCCCGCCTTAAGTCGCGTGAAGGTAGAAACCTGCGGATTCAAAAACTGCAGAAGATTCAAACCACCGTCGGCGGTGTAACGGGTATCCCACAAATCGTGGCGGTCGTTGCGAATTCTCAGACGGCAGGTGTTGATGGGCTGGACATCGATTCATCTGGTGGAGCGGTGATTAGGCTCGAATATCGACCTTACAACACGTTTACCGTGCTTCGTAATACGGCTGGTGCAGTTCTTCCGCCTGCTCCTTGGCCAGCATCCGGATCACCAACGGGCTCCGGGTATCCATGGCCAACCGCAGCTGCAGGTGCATCTGCACAAACGACCGAACCTGTTGTTAATGGAACGGTCACGGCCACTATTCAAGAGGTTGTCCTGCAAAATGGTGAGACGTATAAAATTACATCGCCTACCTACTTCGAACAGATTACATTGCCAAACGGAACCGGCGGGACCAAGCCTGTTTATATGATTGCTGATGCAAATGGTGTGTATCAGATTGAAGATGGACCAATGGGACGTCGGGTCGTTACGTGGTACTTCAACCAGAGTCACTACAACACGATGAACTTAAATCCGGCATTTAGTGCTGATGGCATTAATCCAAGACTCCTCGTTGTTCCAGGATTGCCAGCGAAGGAACTACCGAGGTTCCAACCGACTGCTATTCGGAGATTGCTGAATGGCCGCTACCTAATTACAAACAGTGCCGTTGGCCAATCGGCGGTATTCCAAACTGGACAGTTTGCTGGTGAAGTTCTTGAGGTGATTCCTCAGTTCAACCCGGATGGCACCCCTAATGGTGGACGCTTCGGCGGATTCTCTGTTCCGCAGGTAATCAGTCGACCGAATGGACTCGGCGTTGGACGAAATACAAACGTTCAGTGGATGGGCACAACATCCAATAACACATCATTAATCGACCAACCTCTCTTCGGAGACCGTCTGTGAGCCGTACAAATCGTATGAAAATCGAAACCCTTAATGCACTCGTACGCACAGGATTCGCTGTCACCATATTTGGTACAGTGGCAATCCCGGGTATGGCCCAGGAATTTACCAGGCCAAAGCCCACGGCGACGAACCGGCCATCGATGCAAAATCCTGGTGGTAAAGCCCATGGTGGTAACAACAACCGTGGACGACTTACAGGAGATTATCTTTGGGGCGTAACCAACGGAAATCGCACCTTTGACAAGCCTGTTTACGGCAGGGTTCCACAGGAAACGATTGACTCGCCGTTGTTTCTCGATGGCTGGACGTATCCAATAGCCCGTGCAGCTAGCGGAGCCCGTGTTGGTCAGAATGCTAATGGCAGTATCCGTGACTTGTTGTTCCCGAGTGTCCTAATCGATGATGAAGGGACGGTTGGCATCGCTCCGATTAATGGTGGCACTGATATTTCACCAACGGGTAGGGTTGTCATTGGAGCATCGTGGCTGACAACTGTGTCTGGTCCGTCGACCGTGTTCACAGGGACCGTATATCATCGCAAACAGGCCATCCAAAGGCCAAATGGAAACCCTGGAAGTAATCCTGCAGATGCCGGTAAGTTCAGCTGGTATCCGTCTGTTGCTGGAGCTGCAGGATCGGTTACGCGGTATGCAATTCGGATTAAGATTCCACAATCTGCCAGTGACACTAGTGTTGAAGCACGCATTGCGGATGCCCGCTATGTCGTTTATTACCAAATTCCAAATGGCAGTGGCGGAATTACACGTGCATCCAAGGTTTGTTACCTCAGTCAAAAAACGGCAGGGAGTTTCTATCTAAGCGGATCGGACGGGCAACCGGCTTACTTCCCGATGATTTCCGATGCAACCTACGCTGCTGGCGGAAACTATGCAAATGGTGGAGCCTGTGCGGACGGAACATTCCGTGCGCGTATCGAACTTGATGCCTCGACTGAATCACCTGCTGCCAACACATTCGTAATTGCCGACCAGGTTGAGTTTGTGCAACGTCCGCAAGCGGTCAAAGCGACCCCTACACTGGTTCCGCCACACGGTGGACGTAAGGTTGACACGACCCAAGCAGGTTTCATCCCGGGCACCTATTTCCAGCCATCGTCATCGGCCACGTACGCCATTGCCGACTTCATCAACAACCCGCTTGATTCCAGTTTTACAACGGGAACAGCTACCCTTGATTCCACAAACATCTCGACGATATTCTGGGGACCTGAATCAACCGTTCAACCACTAAATGGAACGACTGCTGTTGCTCCTGTAAATGCGCGCAATCATAGACCGTATCAGGATGGCTCTGGCAATCTGCTTCCATTTTTCTCGCACATGCAGGTCTTGGTTCCACGCACGGATTACATCGTCGATCCGGAAACCGGTGTCCCTGCAGCGAGCACGGATGGTACGAAGTCCATCGAACTTGGCTCTATTCACTCTGTAGACTGGCTCACGGGAACCCCAATCTGGCGTTTTCCAGACCGCTCCTATATGCCTGGTGGTCTGCGAAATCCACAAGTTGGCACGGATATCGCCAGCAAGCCGGTTTATCAGATTCCTGGGATTGTTTCCTACGACGTAAACAACGATGGAACGATTGTTGATGAAGAAGTTTTCATCGGTTCGCACGGCGACAACAACAATGGTGGCATCGCAGCGAGTGTAACGATTGTTCCCGGTATTGCTGTGCGTGGCCAAGTACAGGTTCCTGTTCGTGATGCCAATGGTGTCATAAACGGAACAACGGCCGCACCACGTGGGCGTTACTATGTTGATCAAACCGTACCGACACCTGGCTTCGCACCGGTTCTCAACACCGTTGCATTCGTTACTGCCAATAATGGTGTGGTTTATGCAATCGACCCATATGGCAATAACGACTCGCGTTATCTTCCAAATGCTGACACAACCGTTCTCGGCACATATCGTTTTGGCTCCACAAACGTTCTCTGGACATTCTCACCTGAGAGTGCTGATAGAGGAACAACGGGAACGCGTGCTGAGACACTAGAGCTCTATAATCGCCGCCTGAAGACGGAAGTTCCGGTCCCTGGTCCTTTTGGTAGCGCTGCGGCGATCGTTGCTTGGGCTAAGGCTGATACCGATCCGACATTGAATCTTCTTACCGATGAACCACGTTTGTTTTTCGGAAATCAGAATGGAAATGTTTATGCATTGGATGCCCGTGCAGATGCAGGTGTCAATGCTGTTTCCAACACCTTAAATGCTTTGCCATACCGCAAGGGGCAGCAAACATTCAATGCAAAGCATCTTCCCAATAGCTTGGTTCTCCAGACAGATCCGCACCGCGGTGAGCTCAAGTGGTGGTTTGAAACACTGGGTGCTATCAATGCATCCGTTGCTGTATCCGAAGTACCTGCTGCGAGAACGGCTCCTGCTACAGTTACTGCATCCAAGGGTATTTACGTAACGACCGGCGAAGGCCGCGTTTACGCATTGGACTTTGATGGCCCTGTAACCAAGGCCAATCATGATGCAAATATGGTTTGGGATGGTACTGCTGGTGACTCGCTGACCGCGGGGTCTGCTCCTTCATTACCACCAGCTGCTGGATCTGCTGCGGCGCTTAATGACAACATCCGCTTTAGAAATTCTGTTGCTGCACTTTCCGGTGCACGCCCTGACTTTACGGAAGGGACTATTCGACCTCGCTGGACATATCCAAACCGTTACCGCGATATATCCGGGTCTGACAATAAGCTGACGGAAGCAATCGATGCGTCCACGGTTTACCCTGGATTTAAGCTTGCTGAGCCAAGTACAGTTGCAGGTCCTATCTACTCGGCCCCGGTGTTGTTGGACTTTCCATTCCTTGATCCTGACACGGCAACTCTTTCAGGCGTCCGACGCTATGTCGTTGTGTCCACAAACGACTTAAATGCGGATTCTCCGGATAGCCCTCGTCAAGGCCGATTGCTGTTGCTTGATCAGGAAGGTGACCGAAAGGACTTCCTCACCAACCCGATGCCTACCAAGGCTTCTGCCGCAGTGGTCCCTCCAGCGAAGGCCGCACCTGCAGCTGGTGCGACGATCTATTCACAACCTGTCGATCAATACGTTTCAAAGCTTGGAGCTTTTGGTCGGGCAACACCTTCTTGGACATATCGGCATCAGTTCGATACCTACACTTCTGGTGTTCCGAGTATCTCGAAGCGTAATGCTCCTGTGGCGACTGGAGTTACAGGCAACCCGGCGTATAGAACAGTACCAACAATCTTTGTTGGAGGAATCGGGCGTGTTTACGCTATCGATATCGATTCTGCAACCGGTCTCTTCCTGCGCTGGCGTGGGACTGCCGCAGATCAGTTGACTACATTGCCAACTGGCGCAGTTATTCCATCTGAAGAAGGTACTACGGATCGGCTAAATCCTAATGATCCACTGAACCCTGCTAACCCTCTATTCAATGTTGGTGATCGCCTGACGAAGCGCCTCGGATTTAAGCGTATCCTTGCACGGACCGTTCCTCTGCTTGGTGATCGCTCGGCCATCGATGGTGACTTGGTTGTTACCGGTGGACCTCTTATCAATCGCAGCAATACAGAAGCACGTACAGCAGCAGCGACGTTGACTGGTCGAGGGGCGGGAACGACAACCCCTGTGGATGTCTCGCTCACAACATCACCTTTGCGCCCAAGCGTGCCGTTGATTCCAACAGATGATGCTCCATCGAGTGTTTATGTGATGCGGTCGACTGCGACGGGTGCCTATGCGCCATTCGGGTATGACATTACATCTGTGTTGTTTGCCGACAGTGTGTTCCCAGTCTTTGACTTCACTGGGATGTATGCAAATCAAGATGTCGATGACCCGCTGAGCACAACGCGTGGAACATTGCCATCAACGACGGCAGCTCCCGCACTGGCATCGGGCACTCCACAGAACACTGCCTATCAGTATCCGAGTTTATTTGTAACCAGTCGTGATGGCTACCTCCATGAGTTGAGTACAAACCTTGAAGGCGAAGATCCATCACTGCCATCGGTTGTAACCAATCCTGGCGAAACGACGGCAGCCCTTGGATGGGCGACGACGGAAGACCCAGAACGCTTTAATGATCTCCATGTATATCTTGTAACCCGGATGGGACCGGGCGGTCAGGGATCCGGCATAACAGCTGTTACAAACGCATATTTCCCTGGTCGGGATTCTGACTATGCCAAATCCCGTGGCATCCAACAAAAGCTTCGTACAGATGGCACGGCTTACTTCCGCTTTTATCCGCCTCAAGAACCGGTTGTCGTTGGACAATCGCCAGACTACGGTGATAATCCGCGACCAAACCTAAAGCCACGGGGACTCTATCGTCAGCTCGTGTCGGCTGTGTTCTTTCCGAAGGATACCAATACAGGAGCCACGGGCTTCCCATTGGATCAACGTGGACTCTTCTACGACAAGCGGTTCCGGACAACGGCTGGTACGAATGCAAATGAAGGTGGATTAGTCAAGCTACCGGGCTACTCGGCAATGGGTGAGGTTACGGGCTCTGCAGCGTTTGATCCGCAAGGACCAGAAGCCGACAGTGAGCGCGCTGCTGCAAATACATCCCTTGCTCCAGGCATCCTTGCAGCGCCAAGTGCAAATGTAAACCCAAGCGGTCAAAACGCAACGTGGGTTTATGTTGCGGGTGATGATGGTCTCCTTTATGCCTATACTCCCGTATATGCGAAGCGCCTTGGCGGTATTGCATCCGGGTTTGTAGGCGGGACAATCGTTCGACGCACTGATCCTGGCGAGGGTCAAGTCAAAGTCGACATTTTCGATGCGGATGACTTCCAGACCTTGTTCGCCGCTGCGCAAAGTGGCTCGCCGCTGCGTCCACGCCGTGATGGTGAAGCAACGACTGCTCCTAGCACGAGTAATATCGTGTCTCGAACTGCTAAGGGTAAGAGACCATTCTTTGAATGGGGAGAGTCTATTCCGATCATCATTTGGGATGTAACAGTACGTAAGTCGTTTGATTCATCAACGCCGCCAGCGTCTATCCCAAACATTCCAGCAAGTTTCCAAGTAACCGTTCGATTGACGCCACGCGGCGGTAACTCCATAACGCGGACGCTCAACCTTGCGATGACGGGCCCTACGGTTTCGGTTTATCCATATGATCGTGAGTACACAGTTCCTCCGATTGACTCCCCAGCAGGTCACGCGCCAGCTGCGCTTGGGATGGCTTTTGCTGACTTCCGCATCGATGGAACAAGCGGGCTTCCAATAGGTCCTGGTACACCTATCGATGTACAGGTAACTGTTGGGCCGCCACTAACGGTTCCTGGTTCTGATCCTCGAACGGGACCTCAGTTGGTTGTACAGATCATCGGCGGTGCGTTCGAAGCTCAAATCATCAACCGAATCAATCCACTTTTCTGGGCAGCTAACCCACTTGGTGTTCAGGGCTTCTTGATGGACACCGTGAGCACCGCAAATGGTGTTTCACCAGTCTTGGTGGGCAAGCCATCAGGGGATCCGATCGCTGGTGGAATAGGTCCTTTCCGAACCGGGGACAATGCCAAGGCACTGTATCCATCCGCTGGTGCGACGCTTGTTGACCCGGACAGGGCTGGTTCCGAATATAGCCAGGCGCTTGGCAATGGAAACGTGATCGAGCGCATCGACGCCGATCAGTTCCTCTCCGATGGTATTGGCGGGCGACGGCGTAATACAAGGTTTGGTTTACGATTACGGGATGCATCCGGAGTGGATGATCTTTCCTACTACGTGCCAGTCGCAGCCAGCGCAGGCTATATCAACCATGGCCGTACAGGTTCATCTGATGTGTCTGCAAATCAACGTAACCTCCGCATTGTCAACCGCTCATTGATGAACTCCCTGACCAACGTTCGGGCAGAAGTTCTGGATGACCTTATCTGGAGATGGTGGCCAGCAAACTTGCCGAATGCTGATTCTGGAACGGACAATGTCCGCCGGACGCCAATTGGTATGGGTGTGGATGGACGAATCAATCCATTGCCGTGGGAAACGGTCGTAACAGAGGCGCAACCATGGAAACGCAAAGCGCTTACCGCGGCAACTGGGTCCGTAATGGCGCTCGGAAACCTCAGCCCTGACTACACGGATATCAGTGCAGCTTCTGCATCCAATCAGGGCCGACAGGCTGTGTCTATTGTCATCAACGGCACCGATGCGGTCACAGGTGGAGCGTCCGTTACTGCGGGCGGTCAGGATTTCTTGACCAATACGAATCCAGGTTATGTGACAAACCCGCTCGGAGCTGCTGCCAGTGCATCCGCCGCGATCAATGTCAAGGTTCCTAAGTATCAACCAGCAAATCTGGTTGCGATGCACTCGTTGACATCTACCTACGAGCTACCAAGCAGCATCGATGGTGCAACAATCACGACGGCAGATGGTCGAGTCCAGCTTCCCCGCGGACTTGCCAACCGTGAGCTACGCAAGTGGAACGGTGGTAGCTTCAATGGTGAGAAGGCAATCACACCGTTTGGTTACACAAGCCGTGTCCGAATGTATGTTGATGCAAACGGTAACGGAATCTGGGATGCGCAGAGTGGTGAAGAGCCATACCGTATCGTTGAAGTCTGGATGGGCGTTCCTGTTGACATGGGGCTACGCGCAGCTGAAACACCTGTTGATCTTGGCGGACTGCCAGGTGGCTTTGGAATCCAAAATGGTGTTCTTGGATACGGTGGCACGATCCTAAGCGGTGAGCAAGCTGGTTTTGCTCCTCCACCATTACGTGCGCCATATGCTCCGTTCTTCCGCCCAGTGACTATCCAGAACACGGGAAATGTCAACCTCTGGAACCTCCGTGCATCACAGCGCATCGAGACTCCAGGAACGGCAACCCCTGGCGCAGGTACGAACACTTATATGTTTGGTATGCGCAGTGAGCTGGTTGACCCGCGGTTTGGCATTCTCGCGTTTGGTGCAGATCCAAATGGAAACCTGCCAGTCGCCAATCTCATGCCTCAGGTTGTGACATCACTCGATAAGACATTCGATAATGCATGGCTTCAGTGGATGCAAACCAACCCTGATCCAGTCTTCCGGGCGACGATGGACTACGATCTCGGTGGTCAAACGGTCTTCCAACGGTACTACCAGCCGCTTGCTGGACGTCATACGCTCCATAAGGCTCAGCCGAACGCAGCGAACCCATCGGTGCTTGGTATCCCTGACCTCCCAGGGGCACAAAACCTGTTGCCATACGGATACATCGCACCTGAGGCCGCAAAGCCAATGGTTGGAATCGCAGTTCCACACGGCACGCCAACCGGGGTTTATTCAAGCCGGTATGCGAACCGTAATGGCGCTCCACCACAGCTAGGCGTTTTTGAGGATCACGATACTGATCCAACGAGAGGCTATGCAGCGGTGCCAGTTCTGCAACCAGATGGCAGTATCTCGATTGCTGGACCAACTTACCGTGGTGTAAATGGTGTCGACAGCAACCTGAACTTCGTGTATCCAGGCGCTCAACCTATCTTCCCGGTAGCAGGCGAAACCGTCCTTCGTGGACGAACTGGTATCACGAATGCGGCAGGTGCTGTTGTAGGTGTTGAGTATCAGCCGCACACAAACCCGGCGATGGAGTTGAAGGTAACCGTTACGGAAAGCTCTATCACTGGTCAAGTTCCAGACTTCGATCTCAGCGCTCAGGTTGCTAATGGTCAGCTGCCAGGCATTGACGTGTTCCCGATTCTGGATGCCGCACGGCGTCCAGCATCGGCCATCAGCCCTGCGACATACCGCTCGGCAAATGGACGTATCAATGTCTACTTCTCGCGCAATGCGGATGCAAACGGCTTTGCATTGACTGGTGTCGGGGATCCAGTAAAGCTGTTCCATTCCCATATGAACTGGAATCCAACACTGGGAACCTTTGTTGCTGCAGACTTTGGAACGCCAGTGGCTGATCCATCACTGAATACGGGCCGCTGGTTTACAGCACCGTCTATCATCAATGGAACTGCTGATTTGCGTGAGAGCAACACAGCCCCGTATGTGCTGCAGACGGCACCTACTCAGACCAATGCGCTTCTCGTCTGGGCGAACAGTCGTCTAGCATCGGGTGGGGACATCCTCGACACGATTATGTATTCCCGTCTGGATGCCAATGGCGTTCCGGCATCGGTGAACCCATGGTTTGTCAATGGTGATCCTGCTGTACGAAGGTTTAGTCCAAAGGTTGCCTTTGATTCTGGTACGAGTACATCGATGCTTGTCTTCCACGGAGGAGTTCCTGGGAAGTGGCGTTTGATGTATTCTGGTCGGTCATCAGATGGCGCCGGCGTTCCTACGGACAACGCTCCGGATGGCGCAGGCCGTCAGCTTGGTGAGCAGGTCTTGACGCTTCCAGATTCGATCGTGAGCGCAAGTGAGCCGTTTGCTACATTCCGCAGAATGGTTCGTCATAACAATGGTGCATCTCCGGTATTGGATGTTGTCTTTACAGGAACGGTCCGCACGGATGCGAACCCTGACCTGTACATGGCCCGATATCTGATGCAGGGAAATGGTCGACGGTCACGCCTGACGGCAGCTGATCTTCCACAGATCACCAATGAACTGTTAGTTCAAGAAGGTCGCGAGCTTCTCTGGAAGGCACGGCACATCGCGTGGACGAGTAATCTTGAGGATCAACCATCACTTCCAGTCGTGCGATTGGCTAAGGCGGATGGAACATCCATCACGACAAATGCGACACGGTGGCAATACGATGCAGCGACCAAGGTTCTGTATCAGGCCATCGCGCAGCCAACGGGTGTGATGTACGTCTATGCGGATGCAAGCGCTGGTGTGATTCGCTTCCGCGGAGTCGGTACACCGACAAGTCGTGATCAGGTGTTTGCAACCTATCAACCGAGGCTTTATCGCCTTACGGCGGACGATGCAGCAGACACTGGCGTCACGGTCGTCAACGACAACCGGACGCTGGCTGCAGGAACTGGTTCCTACAGTGGTATCGTGCGTCGCCCGAATGCAACCAACATGGGAGCAGGCCGGTCGTGGTTACTGTGGCAAAAGGGTGCTGAGCCTGGTCGCCCTGCAACCCTGTACATGAGCACACGTCGCGTAGGTATCGATCTTCTTGCTGGTCCGTCCGAAGTCGCGGTAATTGCAGATGACACCGCGGATGCTCGTATGGTTGCTTGTGATCTTTTGGGTCAGGCTGAACACGGAATGCAATCACCAGCTTCCCTTGTTACGACCTCGCGCGAACTTGGTATGGCAGTAATTGACGAAGTTAAGCGT
>CAIRTT010000142.1 GCA_903881535.1 uncultured Armatimonadota bacterium | reverse complement strand
CTTGTGGTTGGGATGATAGCAAATTGCGACATCACCCCTCAGTGAGCTAGGAGGCAGTCGCGTTTAGATGGCAGAATACCCCATCGGGTCCCGACCCGGTATCCTGCACAGGTTTAATTCGGTCTCTGATGCCTGTTCAGCGACAGATTCAGCCATGAAATGGCCTTGCTCCGGGTCCGGTCAGTCCGCATGTCAACCAATGTCAGGGCATAGCCACCCACCACGGATGCCAGCAGCGCGACTGTACCATTTACCCAATGTGCGCTTCCTGTTTTCAAGATCCCAAGCACGAGAGCTGTATGCGGAATCCAGTGCCAAAGGTAGAGCGGGAATGACATCCGGCCGAGGAATGAATCTGTCACGGATGGTTTTGATGTCAGATTTGCTGCAAGCAGGGGGATGACTGCAAGGCTTGCGACAAGGTCTAAGGATGTTCTTAGCGGGAGCACCGTGAGCTGCTCGGTGGTGAGGTTGATGCGTGGGATATGCCAAATGAGAGGCTGTAGGGTTGGGAGAGCGCCGCAGAGCCCCACTCCAATTGCCAGAAGGAAACCGCAGATGACGATGTGCCGTTTTGTCGGCCGGTACTCGGATGTCTCCAGCCACATCCCGGCGAGGAAGAGCGGCAGCCAAATCCACAGCCAGGGCTTGATGATGTTTCCATTGATGGCTGCTGCCGTAAGGCTGACTGTGAGGCTGATGGTGACCAGCCAGCCGAGCAGGCGTGATGGTTGTTTGAGGGTAAAGAGCGCCGGAGCGCCGATGGCGAATGCAACGTAAAACTGTAGTTCGACATCGAGAGACCATGCCGGCGCGAGGGGCACATACGTTCCCGTGCAGCCAATGATCAGGGCTTGTCGCAGTAGCCAGCCGGGGGTGGCTCCGCTGCAGTCGATTGGCAATGCGAGGACGAGTGCCGTGCAGAGGAGAAGCATCGGGGCAATGCGGAGCCACCGCGACATGAGAAACACGCGCTGTGGTGCGATGGCTTTGCTGTATTTGTTTCGCCACATTTTGGTGATCCAGTAGCCGGACAAAATGTAGAAGCAGCAAACGGCGAAATTACCCGAGCGCAGTGGTGTGAAGTGGTAGCAGAGGACGAGGAGGGCGAGGACGAAGCGGGTGGCTCCCGGCCCCGCAAGGCTCCCGACAGCGCTACGGACATCACCCATGCAAGGCTGTTTGCACGCAGAGAAGAGTCGTGCGCATCTCGGTCATCATCGTGGACACGATTCTACCAAGCATCAAAAAAACAGCCCCTGGAGATATTCCCCAGAGGCTGCCATTTGCAAACGAAACCAGACTAAGCGATATCGAACCGGTCGAGGTCCATCACCTTTGCCCACGCCGCAACAAAGTCCTTCACGAACTTGTCGCCAGCATCCGATCCAGCATAAACCTCTGCGACTGCACGCAGCTCGGAGTTGGACCCGATGATCAGGTCTGCACGGGTTGCCGACCATTCGACAGCACCCGTCTTGCGGCTGACGCCTTCAAACGTGGTCTTCTCATCGTTATTTGGACGCCATGCAATTCCGAGGTCCAAGAGGTTGACGAAGTAGTCATTCGTCAACACGCCTGGCTTGCTCGTGAACACACCATGCTTGGACTTGTCGTAGTTGGTGCCCAGAACACGCATTCCGCCGAGGAGAACCGTCATCTCAGGGGATGTCAGGTTCAACAGCTGCGCCTTGTCAATCAACAAATGCTCACTTGCATGCGCAACGCCAGACTTGCTGTAGTTGCGGAAGCCATCCGCGAGTGGCTCAAGCACTGCAAAGGATGAAACATCCGTCTGTGCCTGGGATGCATCCGCACGGCCCGGCGTAAACGGTACGGTGACCGTCTTGCCAGCATCCTTGGCTGCCTTCTCAACTCCAGCACATCCACCGAGAACAATCAGGTCAGCGAGAGAGACCAGCTTGCCATCCGTGCGGTTTGCATTGAAGCCGCTCTGGATGCCTTCGTAGACGCCAAGCACCTTGGAAAGACCCAGCTTGCTGTTGACTTCCCAGTTCATCTGTGGGTTCAAGCGGAGACGTGCGCCATTGGCACCGCCACGCTTGTCGGAGCCTCGGAAGGTGGATGCGCTTGCCCATGCAGTCGACACCAGCTCGGAAACCGTAAGGCCAGACTTGAGGATTTGTGCCTTCAGAGCGGTGATGTCGCGCTTGTCGATGACCTTGCTTGCAACCGCTGGGATTGGATCCTGCCAAACGAGGACTTCGCTTGGAACTTCGGAGCCAACGTAGCGGCTGCGTGGACCCATGTCACGGTGTGTCAGCTTGAACCATGCACGTGCAAATGCATCGTTGAATGCCTTTGGATCCGCCAGGAACTTTCGAGAAATCTTCTCGTAAGCTGAGTCAAAGCGAAGCGCGAGGTCGGTCGTGAACATCATCGGAGCATGACGCTTGGATTTGTCAAATGCATCCGGGACGAGGTCCGTGCCCTTGCCACCCTTTGGCTGCCATTGCTGCGCACCCGCTGGGCTCTTGGTGAGCTCCCACTCAAAGCCGAAGAGGTTCTCAAAGTAGTTGTTCGACCACTTGTTTGGTGTTGCTGTCCATGCACCTTCGAGACCCGATGTAATCGTGTCAGGCCCACTGCCCTTGCCAAAGGTGTTCTTCCAGCCGGTTGCTTGCTCTTCAATCGTGCCAGCGGCTGGCTCGCGGCCAACGTACTTGTCAGGATCAGCAGCACCGTGTGCCTTACCGAGTGTGTGTCCGCCAGCAATCAGCGCGACGGTTTCTTCATCGTTCATCGCCATTCGGGCGAAGGTCTCACGGATGTCGCGTGCAGACGCCAAAATGTCTGGCTTACCGTTAGGGCCCTGTGGGTTAACGTAAATCAGACCCATTTGAACCGCAGCCAAAGGCTTTTCGAGCTCACGGTCGCCGGTGTAGCGCTTGTCGCCCAGCCACTGGGTTTCGGAACCCCAGTAGATATCCTCCGCTGGCTCCCAGACATCTTCACGTCCGCCTGAGAAACCAAACGTCTTAAAGCCAGACGATTCGAGTGCGCAGTTGCCGGCGAGAATCATCAGGTCAGCCCAGGACAGCTTGCGGCCGTACTTCTGCTTGATCGGCCAAAGTAGCATCCGGGCCTTGTCGAGGTTGGTGTTGTCAGGCCAGCTGTTCAGAGGCGCGAAGCGGAGTGTGCCAGCACCGGCGCCGCCGCGGCCATCGATGGTCCGGTAGGTTCCAGCGCTGTGCCATGCCATACGAATGAAGAAGCCGGCATAGGTGCCGTAGTCCGCTGGCCACCACTCTTGGCTTGTGACCATCAATTTGTTGATGTCAGCCTTGAGCACCTTGAGGTCAAGCTTCTTGAACTCAGCAGCGTAGTTGAAATCATCACCCATTGGGTTTGAGAGGGTGGAATGCTGGCGCAGGATGTTCAGGCGGAGGAGGTTAGGCCACCAGTCGGTGTTCCGTGTGCCACGCCCGGCGGCTGCAGTCATTTCTGCCTGCGGTTCAGCTGCCATCGCAGCGCCACTGAATGGACACTTGCCGGCAGGTGCGGCGACAGGCTCCACTGGTTTTGGCGCTGGGAGAGGCATGCTTGCTGTCGCAGATGATGATGCGGCTATACCGGTGCCAAGGGTAACTCCAAGGCCAAGCAGTAACGAGCGTCGGCTGATGTTTGCCGCCTGCTCACGGTCTAATTCTTGTTGACGTGCGATGCCATTGTTATCGGATTCAGGTGTCTGATCTGGATTACTCATGCGTCTATTCCTCTGACTTTATAGGGTGGCAGGCCTGTGACCCGGTTGAAGGCAACTTTTGTTGCGCTCCCAATGTCTGTTGCCATCCGTGATGCTAACAAAAACCGCATCACGAAGTTCCCGCATACGGGATGCCTTAGTGAGATTACCTGTCTATACACAGGATAGATGTACGGATTCCGGCATATTTGAGAATATTTCTCAAAAAGAGCTTTGATTTACTTAGGTAAAAAGACGGGGTGCACGCCCAAAAAGCAACATTTGGTGAGTCACCACGATTGCTATATATCCGCGATCACGCGTCGCCGACCCCGGATGCTTCGAGCTCGGCGCGGAACTGTTCCGCATAAAGCTTGGCGTAGTTGCCACCCTGCTCTAAGAGCTCGGTGTGAGAGCCTAGCTCGACGATCGTACCCTTTTCCATCACAACGATTTTGTTGGCTTTGACAATGGTCGAGAGGCGGTGAGCGATCACAAAGCTCGTCCGCCCTTCCATTAAGCGGTCGAGGGCCTCTTGAATCAATGCTTCTGTTTCGCTGTCCAGTGAGCTCGTTGCTTCATCCAGAACTAAAATGCGCGGGTCTGCCAGAAGTGCACGCGCAATCGCGAGGCGCTGCTTCTCACCGCCAGAAAGCTTGACACCTTCTTCACCAATCTTGGTGTCGTAGCCATCCGGGAAGGCTTCAATCACATGATGCAGGTTGGCTGCGGTAGCTGCGGCCACAATGTCCGCATCGGTCGCATCAATCCGTCCGTAGCGCAGGTTTTCCCGAATGGATGTATGGAACAACAAGCTCTCTTGCAGCACGACGCCGATTTGGCGACGCAGAGACATCAGGTCGATGTCCCGTAAATCATGCCCATCAATGGTAATCTTGCCGCCGGTGACATCGTAGTGCCGGGACAATAAATTGATCATCGTCGTCTTACCGCTGCCCGAGCCGCCAACAAAGGCAATCATCTCACCTGGCTGGATGTCGAGCGAAATGCCTTTTAAGACAGGCTGTCCCGGTTCGTACTCAAACCAGACATCGTCGTAGCGGATATTCCCCGTGATGACTGGCATATCTGGGGCGCCATCCGCGCTACTGACGGCCGGCGGCGTATCGAGCAACTTGAAAATGCGATTAAGGCCTGTCTGCGCACGTGCCAGCTGGTCATTGAGCTGAATCAGCCGAATGGTTGGGCCGTAGAGATAGACATTTACCAGAATCAAAAAGGCGACCAGATCGCCCTGTAGCATGCCGCCGCTGATCACTCGCATCCCGCCGACGGCAAGAATAATCGCTGTGCCAATCGCAGTGATGAACTCGGCGCGGACCCAGAGTCCGGTTCCGAGGCGTGACTGGTTAATATTGAGATTCAGGTTATCCCGGTTCAGCGACACGTATTGTCGTACTTCCGAGCGCTCTTGTGCATACGACTTAACGACCTGCACACCGGCTAGCTTTTCCTGGAGGTCGGAGTAGATCACACCGCGTAGCTCGGAAATCTTGGTGGCATTGTCGTGCAGCGGCTTGCGCGAGAGCAGAAAGTTACCCACATAAATGGGGTAAACGGCCAGTGCAAGCAGAGCCAGCTGCCAGTCCTGGTAAAAGATCAGCCCGATAACACCGACAAGTGTAACGACATCTGAGATGACCGTGACAAACCCACCGGTGATGAGCTGGTTGACTGAGCCAACATCGTGGACGACCGTCGCCACAAGCTTGCCCGTCTGTGCCTTTTCGAAAAAGCCTTGTGAGAGTGTTTGCAGATGTTCATAGACACCGGAGCGTGTATCTACGAGAAAGCGCTGGCCAGTGAGGTTGACGGCATAGCCGAGAGCAAAGCTGACTGCGGACCCGATGATGGCGATGATGAAGATGAGTAAGACAGCTCCCCCAAGTGTGTTGAACGGCTGGGGTAGCACAAATGGCATCGGCTTGCCGGGATCCAGATAGTTGAAAATCTGCCGGATAACTTCCGGTGTTTGCAAGGAAATGATGGCGTTCGCAAGCGTTAGCACTGCGATCGAAACGAGTAACTTGCGGTAGGGCTGGAGTGCTTTCAGGAAGCGGGGAAATTGCTTCAGAGGAGAGTTAACCTTGCGCCGGGCGGGCAATAAATCGTATCACGTAGCCTATGGAACGAGAGAATGCGGCATCTGCATTCGGGTTTGTCTACGAGAAACAGTGTGACAGCTGTGGCCTGACGCTGTCAGAGCTGTCGCGCACGGGTCTCATGGGCTGTGAGCGCTGCTATGAAATCTTCTCTCTTGAGGTGGAGCTTGCGCTTGAAGCCGTGCAAAACAGGTCCGCGCTTCCAACCCGCCTCCCGTGGCCAACCCGCACTGGGATCGACCTCCCGCGTACCCGTCCACCGGGTGGGCCGCGGTAAACTGGAATCATGGAAATCACTGTTGGAACCCGTGTGGTCGTCATCGACCGCGAGCAGCTGCCAGCCGATATCAAGTCTGGACTTTTCTATCCGCACTATTCCGGTTTGACAGGCGAGGTCCTCAAAGTCTACGGTCAGGAATGCGCGGTTCTTGTCGACCGTAAGGCATTGCCAACGGCTATTTATGAGCGTCATCAGCAAAACGAAAAGCAACAGCGCCAGCGCTGGCTGGATGGCCTAAGCGAAGATGCGCGTTCCAAGCTATCTGCTAAGGAAAAAGAGCTGGTTCTAAACTACGCGATTCTGGTGTCGTTATCTGATTTGACGGTCTCT
>CAIRTT010000141.1 GCA_903881535.1 uncultured Armatimonadota bacterium | reverse complement strand
TACCAGCGGCTACAGAAATGATGGTTGCGTTCGCAGGGATGGCATCTGCGACACCCGGGAGAATCGTCGACATCACAAAGGGTTTGACCGCAAGCACAATGAAGTCTGCGCCGATGGTGGCATCGGTAATGTCGATAGCGGGAATGACGCCGTAGTGGTCGTGGAGTGCCTGCGCGGATGCAGGCGATGCTGTCAGGACACGGATATGCGATGCAGGTGTGATTCCAGCAGACAACCATCCATGGATAAGCGCGGTGCCCATTTTGCCGCATCCGATAACAGCGATGTTCATGTCTCCATGCTACCGCGGCAAAAAAAGCCCTCCTAATGCATTGCAATGCGAAGGAGGGCTTGTAGGTTGGTATAGATGATTCGATACCGATGGTTTCATAACTAGCAGAAACCATGCCAAAGCCGTGGGGCATTGATTTTGGCAAAAAAGTGCCCCCGGGGAGATCGTCCTTCCCCGGGGGCGTTTGTATCGACAGATAACCAATATCTCGATGTTAACTTTCAGGGCAATTCACGTGCCTGAAGCGCTTTTGCTCAAACCTCTTTGGCAACGCGCACGATGGTAGTCCGGATGACCAGCATCAAAAATTCACTGAGGCAAAAAAGTGCCCCCGGGGAGATCGTCCTTCCCCAGGGGCGTTTGTATCGACAGATAACCAATATCTCGATGTTAACTTTCAGGGCAATTCGCGTGCCTGAATGCTCCGATGTTCGAAAAACCTAGCTGCCGGCGAGTGCAGCAAGGGCTGCATCGTAGTTGGGCTCATCGGCAATCTCTGCCACGAGCTCGCTGTGGATGACCGAGTTATCTTCGCCGAGCACGACGACAGCACGTGCGGTGAGACCTACGAGTGGGCCGCTTGTCAGCTCGACGCCGTAGTCATTGAGGAAGGAAGCACCGCGCATCGTCGAGAGGTTGTGCACATTTTCGATGCGTTCTGCGCCGCAGAAACGGGACTGTGCAAATGGCAGGTCTGCCGAGATGCAGAGGACGACGGTGTTATCGAGGTCCGCTGCGAGGGTGTTGAAGCGCCGCACGGATGCTGCACAAGTCGGGGTATCGATGCTAGGGAAGATGTTCAGGACTTTGCGCTTGCCGGAAAAGGTCTCGAGTGTGGCATCAGAGAGGTCTTTTGCGACCAAGGAAAACGCTGGCGCAGTGGTTCCGACGGCTGGGAATGTCCCGGCGACATCGAGTGGGTTGCCTTTAAGGGTGACGGTGCTCATGATAGTTGCTCCTGATTGTGAGAGATGTTCGACCGGATTATGACAGATGGTTGTCTGTTTCGGCATAACAGAGGGCGATTTTCGGATGATCGGCTGGGTGGTTTACGAGGCAGTTATTGATGTCCGGACACAGAGAAGCCTCCGCATGCATGTGTGGCTTGCGGAGGCTTCCCGTTACTGTGTCAGTGATCAGAGCCCGCGTGGTGGTGTTCCTGCGCCGGGGGCTGGCGAGCCAGCAGGTCCGGATGGCCGTAGTGGCTGGGCTTCCGAGTGGTCAATCGTAACCTGAACGGTGCTCGGTGTGAACAACCAAACACGATCGGAGACGCGCTCGATGTAGCCATTGACGCCATAGGTGACGCCGCTAAGGAAGTCAGTGACCTTCTCTGCGGTGCGCGCTTGGCACTTTTCAAAGTTGACCAGCTGAGGTGCGCCGGCGCGGAGGCGATCTGCAACCTTTTGAGCATCATTAAATTCGTAAACGGTCAGAATCGTGATGGTTTGTTCGGGATGTGTCGTGATGCGAACACGATCCTTAGTCCCAATATCGTAAATTCGGCCGGTTGGTCTTTCAGAGGAAACCTCATCCAAATCGTCATTGTTGTGACGCAAACCTGCGAAAAAGCCCTTTACACGGTCAACCACGCTGACACGTGGACCGTCGAGTTCTTCGTCATCGTAATCCTGATGGTACATCCTCTAACTCCTCAACTAACCATCGGTCTCTCACCGAATATTGCGGTTCCTACACGGACCACATTTGCCCCCTCGGCTATCGCCAAGGGGAAATCCCCTGACATCCCCATCGAGAGGATGCCCTGACACTGTGTTGGCAGCGCATCGTACAGCTGCCGGACAGACGCAAACGCCTTGCGTGTGTCGACATCACCAATCCCCACAGGCGCCATGGCCATCAGGCCACGTAGCTGCAGACCCGGCCGCTGCATTATGAACTCCACCATGGCAGGGATGTCAACGGGAGCACATCCGCTCCTGCCAACCGCCCCGGTCAAATCCACTTGAAGCACGACCTGAAGAACTTTTCCCTGCGCCGTTGCTGCGGCCGCGAGTGCGGATGCAAGCTTTGGGCGATCGAGAGTTTGCACGATGTCAAAGGTTTGCACGGCAAGCGCGCTTTTATTTGACTGCAATCCACCGATCAGATGCCAAGTGACACCTTGCATTTGTCCTAGCAGTGCCCGTTTGTTCGCAGCTTCCTGCACGTAGTTTTCGCCGAAGTGGCGACACCCTGCATTGTATGCATCCAGCACGCGTTCAGCAGGCTGGTACTTGGAAACGGCAACCAATTGGATACTGTCGGGGGTTATCCCGGATGACTCCGCGGCCCGTGCTAGCTGGTCTTTCACCATGTTTACACGGTCTGCGATATTCATTGTGCTTATCAGTCCTCATGGTACACAGGACTGTCAAATATTGTCAATAAAGTCACAATCTCAACAGTGAAAATACCGGGTTTCCAGCGAAATTGCACAAAGTTATAGACGTCGTTCATACACCAAGTTATTGTTTATTTTGCATATTGGGGTTGCGATTTAGGTGATGACGCGTGCGGGTGGATTAACCGAGCCAGCCCCAACACGGAATTTCGTGATTACACGGCCGACACAGATTTCAGAACTAAAAGCGCCGAGTTGCAGCGCCACCACCCCGCGAGCGCATTGTCATGAAGGAAATCGTTACCGCGAGCTGACACAGCGGCCCTCCCCTACGCGGACATTTGTCCATTCACAGCGAAACCAGCCAACCAACGCGAAGCGGGGTGGGATGTTGAGCGCGAGGGCCGGGAGACGAAAGTGGAGCCACCGACAAGATTGGTGCCACTGTGTACCGGCGACTTCGGCACGAGCGTGAGTCACCCACCCCGAGAGCGCATTGTCATGAAGGAAATCGTTACACGCGGGCGGTCGCAGCGGCCATCCCCGACGCAGAGTTGGTCAACACAACCAACATCAAATCCCCAAAAACCAGCCAACGTAACGCGCGGAGCGGGGTGGGATGTTGAGCGCGAGGGCCGGGAGACGAAAGTGGAGCCACCGACAAGATTGGTGCCACTGTGTACCGGCGACTTCAGCACGAGCGTGAGGCACCCACCCCGAGAGCGCATTGTCATGAAGAGAATTCGTTACCGCGGGCTGACACGGCGGCCCTCCCCTACGCAGAAAGTCCTAAACCGCGAAACTGGCTAGTGAACCACAGAGTCTGGAGCAACCTCAATCGTCAAGCCATCCTCAATACGAATCACACGATCTGCCGCACGCGCCAGGCGGTCATCATGCGTAACCATAATAAACGCCACTCCCGTTTCCTTGGCAATCTCACGCATCAGCTTGAACACTTCCGCACCCGAACGCGCATCCAGGTTGCCCGTCGGCTCATCCGCCAGCACCAAGCGAGGCTTCGAAACCAGTGCCCGTACAATCGCCGTGCGCTGCTGCTGACCACCCGACATTTGTGGAGCTTTTTTGTTCATCTGGTCATCGAGGCCGACGCGGCGCAAAATCACCTTCGCAGCCTCAATATCCGCCTTGTCCGGAGCGCCTTTGCGGATACTGATCGGCATTAAAGCGTTCTCAAGACACGTAAACTCATCCAACAAATAGTGAAACTGAAACACAAAGCCAATCGACTCGCCGCGGAGCTTCGCAAGACCATCGGATGACAGCTTTGAAATCTCAGTCCCATCAATCCAAACTTCGCCAGCTGTCGGGACATCGAGGGCGCCGAGGATGTTCAACATCGTCGACTTACCCGAGCCAGACTGCCCAATAATCGCAACGAACTCACCCGGGAAGATCTCGAGGTCGATACCGTGGAGAACATCCACAGCCTTTTCGGTGCCGGGGTTGTAGGTTTTCTTGAGCCCTATCGTTTTGACGATGGGATTATTTCGTACATCAGCCACCTCGGATCACCTCCACCGGGCTGAGCCGGCTCGCACGCCGCGCCGGCAATATTGCAGCAATCAATGTGGCGAGAATCGTCGCCGCTACGGCCCCGCCAAAAATCACAGGGTCATAAATGATGTTGAAGAGCTTATCTGCCTTGCCAAAGCGGGCAGCCTGCGGGATATCCGCAAGCGCTCTCAGCAGCAGGAGCGCCCAAAAGCACCCGACGATGCTACCGGCGACCGCCACCCCGAGGCCCTCAATGGTAAAGACCCAGAGGATTTGGTAATCCCGGGCACCGATGGCCTTCAAAATACCGATTTGCTTGCTCTTCTGGATAACACTGACAATCAACACGGATGCGATTGCAAATGCAGATGCCAGTAGCACAAACGCACAAATCATCACCTTTGTCGAGTTTTGCGACTGAATAGCATTGACAATAAAACCATTGTCCTTGGTCCAAGAGTCCACTTTGTAGGGAAGCGCTAGGGCCATCTGGTCGGCAACTGCGGCTGCCGTAAATGGATCTTCGAGCTTGACCTGAACATAGAGGACATTTGTGCCCGTTTTGAACAGTGACTGGGCGGCTCGCAGGGTGCAGAAAACACGCCCGATGTCAAATTGGCCATTCCCGGTTTCGAAGAGACCAACGACGGTGTACGTTCCCGTAACATCAACATTCGATTGGATTTTGACGCGATCATTGAGACGGATTCCCAGCTCTTCCGCGAGCCGCATCCCGATAACAACTTCATCCGAGTTGATGTCCAGCCAGCGTCCCGCAATCATGTCTTTTTGTATAGGGCTGATACTTTCGACTTTTGCTGGCTCGCCACCGGAGACATTGACAGCGTAGCGCTTTGCACCGCGAATCATAAACCCAGAGCCACCAACGCCGCTTGCGACTGTCCGAACGCCGGGAAAGGATGCAACCTGCTGCTCGATTTTCTGCCACTGCTCGAGCTCAGTACGTTGCTGGACCTGCTTTTGAGAATCGGATGCAAGGAGGCTGCCTCCGGTTCGATCACCCACTTTGTCCAGCGTATCTGGCGCCGGGTCCGGCGGCTTGATCGTGACGTGTGACAGTGGACCAACCAAGTCGCCGACAAAGCGCTGCTGGACGCCGGTGATCAGGGTTTGTATGAAGATGATGACGGTGACGGCGATGGCCACGGCGGATACGGTCAGGAGCGTCTGACCTCCACCGCTCACCAAGTGTCGCCATGCCAGCTTGAATTCAAAGCGTAGCATGCTTAGTTCTTCGCAGCCGGTTTGGTTGCCGTCGCCGTATCCCCAGGCTTGTGGCCGGTCGGGATAATGATGACTTGATCGGTTGCCGCGAGGCCATCGATGACCGGAACGCCATCCTTGCCAGCGGCGCCGACCTTGACGACTTTCTTCCCTACTTTGCCATTGGTGATGACAAGGACAGTGGACTCACCACCAACAGTCGTAACGGCTGTCAGTGGGATGACCAGGCGGTTGCTGCCCTCATCCGTGACGATGTTTACCGACAATGTCTGTCCCGGGCGGAGCCATGTGGGTTGGGTTGTCGGGATGAGGCGGACCTCCACCGTGCCGCGGTCAGCATCCACCTGCGCACCGATTTCGGTCACTTTGGCATCAAATGTCTCACCAGGGAATGCATCACAGCTGACCTTTGCCAGCTGACCAACATTGATTTTGCCAAGGTTGACTTCATCGAGGTCGATACGGATCTCAGGGCTCTGGGACCGGACAAGCCGGATGATAGGTTGATTTGGACCGGTGATGCCGCCGGGTTCTGTAACGACTTCGGTGACGGTGCCATCAAATGGCGCCTTTACACGGGCATCGGCAACCCGGCTGCCCGAGACGCCAAGCGCACGCTCCGCATCCATAAGGCGTGTTTTCGCCACCGCAACCGACTGTTCAGCCTCGCCAACGCGGTACTCTGCCAAAATCCGCGCACGCTCCGCTTCGGCGACCTTGCGCTCCGCGACAAGGACATCCTCTTTACGTGGCTGGCTGAGCAGCGTTTGCAGCTGGGCTTCTCCACTTACTCGGGCTCCGCGTAGTGTCGCCTCAGCCGCACGTAAGTCAGCCTCTGCCTGTGCGATTTGCTCCTTGCGCGTTCCAACCGTCAGCTGCTTTAGACGGGCATCGGCGTTTTCACGCGTCCGCTGAGCCACCGTGAGTGCGGTCTCTGCAGCATCGAGGGCCGATTTGGACACTGCGCCTTCCTTGACTAGCGCCTGCTGGCGGTTATAGTCCTTTTCGGCCTGCTCCACCTGCGCGGATGCCTGCGCCAGTTGGGCACGG
>CAIRTT010000140.1 GCA_903881535.1 uncultured Armatimonadota bacterium | reverse complement strand
TCTGGAAAGTCAACGACACTCGCGGCGATGATCAATAAGGTCAACAATGAGCAGGCTAAGAACATCATCACCGTTGAAGACCCGATTGAGTTTGTACACCCTGACATTAAGTCAATCATTTCCCAGCGTGAAGTTGGTATTGATACTGAATCCTTTTCGGATGCATTAAAGTATGTTGTCCGCCAGAATCCAGACATCATTTTGATTGGTGAAATCCGTGATGTGGAAACTGTTTCTGTTGCGCTACAGGCTGCTGAAACGGGTCACCTCGTTTTCGGTACGCTGCACACTTCAAGTGCATCCGAAACACTCGACCGCCTCATGCACTTGTTCCCACCGCATGAGAAGGGACTTCTGTGTTTGCGTCTCGCCACCACGTTAAAGGGTATTCTTTCCCAAAAACTTCTACCAAGGCAGGATGCGGCAGGACGCGTTGCCGCTGTGGAAATCATGGTAGTGACGCCTACCGTGTCTAAGCTAATCGAAGAAGGACGCGCAGGAAATATCTACACCGCAATTCAGGAGGGTGGCTTCTGGGGTATGCAAACCATGAACCAGTGCCTAGCCCGTTACTACAAGGCAGGCATCATCACTGAAGATGACGCAATGCATGCGGCGGGTAATCTCACCGAGCTACGTCAGATGATTCGCCGTCCAGGAGCATAACATGACATTCGACGAGGCTGTTGCGTTCGCTCTGCCTATAGCGACGGAGTTGCGACACGAAATGCATCGCAATCCTGAGCTTTCAGGGAAAGAGGAGCAGACAGCCCGTCGGATTCAGGCGATCTTGGAGGCTCACGGGATAGCTGTTGTGTCGGGTCTTGGGGGTATGCATGGCCTAATGTGCACCATTGAAGGATTACCCGGCGGTAGCTGCTGGGGAATTCGTGCAGATATGGATGCATTGCCTATCCAGGAAGTCTCCGATGCTCCTTATGTGAGTCAAGTTCCTGGCGTGATGCATGCATGTGGTCACGATGGACATTCAGCGACATTGTTGGGTGTTGCCTTAACGCTCAATCAGCTACGGGACCAGTTTGCTGGGCGTGTACGGTGCCTGTTTCAGCCTGCAGAAGAAACGGTTTCCGGCGCGGTTTCCGTAATCGCTGGTGGGGGTCTTGATGGCGTCGATGCCATCGTGATGTCGCACGGTTGGCCTGATTTGCCGATAGGTTCCATCGGTCTCAAACACGGACCTGCAATGGCATCGTCGGGTACCTTTGAAGTCACGATTACCGGGCATGGAGCCCATGCAGCTTATCCACACCTCGCCAAAGACCCGATATTGGCCGCTGCGTCAATGGTAGTTGAACTACAGCAGCTTGTTAGTCGCAATGTCAGCCCAGTTGACAGTGCGGTTATCTCTGTAACGATGTTCAACGCGGGGACAGCCCGGAACATCATTCCCGATACAGCCACAATTGCGGGGACACTGCGGACACTAAAGCACGATACGCGCTCGTATCTAATGACCCGTATCGATACTGTGCTCCAAGCGATTGGAAGCGCGCATGGTGTTGATGTACGTGTCCATTGGAAAATCGGAACGCCTCCGGTTGTGAACAACAACGCTGTCATCAATCACATTGCTGGTCATGTTTCGTCTCCCGCTGTTGGCGGGACAGTCACTTGGTTGGACGAACCCACGATGGGCGCGGAAGACTTTGCTCATTACATGGAGCATGTCCCAGGCGCTATGCTTCGCCTAGGAACCGATTGTCCGTACCACCTACATACTCCAAAGTACGATTTTGGAGATGATCCTCTTGCGTACGGAATTCGGCTTCTGGCGACCATTGGAATGTCACCGCTACCGACGTTTGATAAGGCATAATTTAGGGTCATGCGGCCGAATATCGTTGTTTTCCTAACCGATGACCATGGCCCTTGGGCGGCGAACTGCTTTGGAACTCCCGAGCTGCGCACGCCGGCATTAGATTCATTGGTCGCCAATGGCATTTACTTCCCAAATGCGTATACCACAAGTCCTGTCTGCAGCCCTGCCCGTGCGTCTTTCTGGACAGGTATGTATCCAAGCCAACATGGCATCCATGACTGGATAGATGAAAAGACATATCCAAAGAAGTGGCTTCCAGAACGTCTACCAACGCTGGCTTCATTACTCCATGATGGGGGCTATCGAACTGGATTTGTTGGTAAGTGGCACTGTGGTCAATCTTGGGTGCATCAACCTGGCTTCGACTTCTATGTCGGTGAGAATAAAGATCAATATCCGCATCGGGGACAGTGTAAGTTTAACGACAATGGTCGCGATGTAACCTATGTCGGTCAGCGATCAGACTTTTTGACATCCCGTGCCATCGACTTCCTGAGCGATACATCAGATAAGCGACCGGTGTTTCTGTTCGTTGGTCTGACGGATACACATTCGCCATTTACGGACCATCCCCAACACTTAGTCGACTACTACGCTGCCAATCCGTTGAAGTCGGTGAAGGTTGAGAAATACACTGGCAATGCCACCAGAGTGCCCGGGAAGATGCCATTACCAACTGAGCATCAACGTCGGATGGCACAGTATGCAGCATCAGTGGAAATGATTGATCAATGTGTTGGGCGTGTTCTGGATCACTTGACAGCGCTTGGAACGGCGAACAATACAGCAGTTCTCTACACTGGGGATCATGGTCATATGAATGGCCACCACGGCTTGTATTACAAGGGAAACGCCACCATCCCGCAGAATTTTTACGATGAATCGATTCGGGTCCCCTGTGTATGGCGGATGCCAGGGAAATCAGCTGCTGGTCAGGTAAATCGTTCGTGGGTTAATCACTGCGATCAGTTTGAGACGATTTTGGACTTGGCGTCCGTAATTCGCAAGCGCGATGTGGAATCGAATCCAGGAACCTCATTGCTTCCAACATTATTGGGTAAGACGAACGAGACCCGTGATATTGCCATTTGCGAATACGGTAATGCCCGGATGATACGGACATCCAAGCTCAAGGTCATCAACCGGGTCGGTAAGGGGCTTCTAGATGAAGCATATGACCTTGTCAATGATCCTCGTGAAACGACGAATGTCATCGATCAGGTTCGTGACAGAGATGACCATAAGATTGCGATGAAAGCATTGGCTGATCACTTCAAAAAATACAGTACCGATGGGCTTGGTGGATTTTTGAATCAACTTCCTAAACATAATGGTGGTGAACCATGGTCTGGAGTTATTCCAAGTTAGCATTTTGATGATGTG
>CAIRTT010000139.1 GCA_903881535.1 uncultured Armatimonadota bacterium | reverse complement strand
CAGCTGCTCGCGGAGGCGTTCACACCGGGTTGCATCATCGCTTGGCACGCTGTCAAGCTGCCCGGCATTGTACGGAAGCCACTCAAAGAGCTGGGAAATGTGGCACGCAACCGCATCCACCTTCTGCTCAAACACATCATCAATCGGAACAGCAATCTCAGAAACAAAAGCGCCGTGCTCTGTGAAAACATCGAACCAGTGCGCAAAAACCGGCATCCGGGTCAGAAATGGCGTATCAGGACACATCATGGGAACCGTCAGCATATAGGTGGCATCCACAACCAGCTGCGCTGTGTACCGGTGGTCGCGATGATAATCCACCGTCCGGTTGAAGATGACGAGATCGGGTCCCTTGCCTGGTTCGCCAAAGCTACGTATCGTTCGAATCACCGCTTCCGTCGTCTCTTTATCGACATAGACCTCGCCATCGTGGACATTGAGGCAGACATAGTCCGCACCTACAACCGCTGCAGCATTTTGCGCCTCGATAAGCCGGCGCTCCGCAAGGAGAGCGGGGTTGTCGATGTACTCAGCCGCGAAGTGGCCTTTGTCGCCATTGGTGACAGAAACGTAGCGGACTTTATGTCCCTGCGCTGTCAGGCGTGCGGTTAGACCGCCACAGTTAAGCTCGTTGTCATCCGGGTGGGCCCCGATAATCATGATGTGCAAAGGTTGCTCCATAGCAACCCGTTCTCTGAACAACCCGCGGCATCCTGCTGGATGGCACAAAAAAACCTCCCGGGCGAAGTTCACCCGGGAGGTCGTTCACATTTGTGACCGCATTGCGGTCACGCTTTAGGCTTAGTAGCCGCCCATTCCTGGTGCGCCACCGCCAGCTGGCGCGGATGAACCACGCTCAGGGCGCTCAGCGATCAGCGCTTCAGTGGTCAGAACGAGGCCTGCAATGGATGCAGCGTTCTGAACAGCGGAGCGAGTGACCTTTGCAGGATCGACGACACCGGCTGCCATGAGGTCTTCGTAGACATTCGTTGCTGCATTGTAGCCAAGTCCGCCTTCACGAACCTTGGAGACGACAACAGAGCCTTCTTGACCAGCATTCTCAGCGATGATGCGCAGTGGTGCTTCGAGAGCGCGGGCGATGATCGCTGCGCCAATCTTTTCATCACCAACGAACTCAAGTGCATTGATGGCATCGATAGCCTTCAGCAACGTGGTTCCACCACCTGGGACAATGCCCTCTTCGACAGCTGCACGGGTTGCAGAAAGTGCATCTTCGATACGCAGCTTCTTTTCCTTGAGCTCGGTTTCGGTTGCAGCGCCGACCTTGATGACAGCAACGCCACCGGCGAGCTTTGCAAGGCGCTCCTGAAGCTTTTCGCGATCGTAGTCAGAATCGGAATTACCAATCTGAGCCTTGATCTGGGCGATACGTCCCTGGATTGCATCTGCATCACCAGCACCCTCAACAATGACGGTGTCTTCCTTCGTGATGACGATGCGCTTTGCACGTCCGAAGTAGGACAGATCATCGAGGTTCTCGAGCTTGATGCCGAGGTCTTCGGTGATGAACTTGCCACCGGTGAGGATAGCGAGGTCTTCCATCATGGCCTTGCGGCGATCGCCAAAGCCAGGAGCCTTGACAGCAACCACATTCAGGATGCCACGAATCTTGTTGACAACCAGGGTTGCCAGCGCTTCGCCATCGACATCTTCCGCAATGATGACCAGTGGGCGGCCAGCACGGGAGACGGTTTCAAGTGGCTTGATAAGGTCTGCGACAGCGGAGATCTTCTTCTCGTAGAGGAAGATGTATGGCTCTTCAAGGACAGCTTCCATACGCTCTGCATCGGTGACCATATACGGGGAAATGTAGCCCTTGTCGAACTGCATTCCTTCAACGAGCTCGAGCTCGGTCTGGGTGCCCTTGGACTCTTCAACCGTAATGACGCCATCTTTGCCGACAGCTTCCATTGCCTTGGCGACGAGCTCACCGATGGAGCGGTCGTTTGCCGAAATGGTTGCGACGTTGGTGATAGCCTCGGCACCTTCGACAGGAGTCGCGATGCGGCGGATTTCAGCAACGGCAGCTTCCACAGCCTTGTCGATACCGCGCTTGATAACCGTTGGGTTGGACCCAGCTGCGACATTACGCATGCCTTCGCGGACGATGGCCTGTGCGAGGACGGTAGCCGTTGTGGTTCCATCACCTGCGACATCATTGGTCTTGGATGCAACTTCGCGAACGAGCTGTGCGCCCATGTTCTCGAACTTGTCTTCGACTTCGATTTCCTTGGCAATTGTCACACCATCATTGACGATGGATGGGCTGCCAAACTTTTTCTCGAGGACAACATTGCGTCCCTTTGGGCCAAGGGTAACCTTGACGGCATCAGCGAGGATATTAACGCCACGCTCGAGGGAACGACGTGCGGTTTCATTGAACTGTAATTCTTTAGCTGCCATGATTAACCTTCCACAACTCCAAGAATGTCATCTTGGCGCATGATTAGGACATCGTGTCCGTCAACCTTGATCTCGGTTCCGCCGTACTTGGAATAAACGACCTTGTCGCCAACGTTCACTTCCATAGGGGCAATGTTGCCATTATCGAGGGTCTTACCTGGTCCAACTGCGATTACTTCACCGGTCTGTGGGCGCTCCTTGGCGCTATCCGGGAGAACGATACCACCGCTGGTCTTCTCTTCAGCATCGAGTGGCTTCACAACAATACGGTCACCTAAAGGCTTAAGCATGTTTCTGATCTTCCTTTTCCAAAAGTCTCTTCCGCAGCCAGATTGGCACTCACGCCATCCGACTGCCAGCATCCAAATGTTACCGCTGCACGCAATGGACTTCAAGATGCTGATTTCTTAAACTTCCGGGATTTTCGGAGGTTTTATCATGATGGATTCAACCACTATAATCCAATAGCTTACAGCGACCGAAATTTCGGTCGCTTCGTTGTTTTTTAGTCTTCCTACGATGTGAAGGCGTGACAATTCTTTGGGAACCGGATGCCCGTGTATATGGTCTACTGGATACATGTTGCACAACCAGACCGCCCAGGAAATCGTCGTCCTCGTGGATGATGCCAACAACGTTTTAGGCACTGCTCCAAAGGCAACAATCCATACGGATGCGACTCCCCTGCACCGTGCCTTCAGTTGTTTTTGCTTTCGCCGGGATGGCAAGCTCTTAACGCAGCGCCGTGCACTCCACAAAATCACGTGGCCAGGTATGTGGGCGAACTCAGTCTGCGGTCACCCTGGACTGAATGAGTCGAATGAGTGTGCCGTTTACCGCCGGATGCGTCATGAGCTTGGCATTACGACGGCCGCAAAAATGTCTTGCATGGCCCCGGGGTTCCGCTACCGCGCGGAGCTGGATGGCATCGTCGAAAATGAATTCTGCCCCGTCTTCGTCGCCATCATCGATCAGGATGCAACACCGAACCCACAGGAAGTCGATGCATGTGCGTGGACTACATGGGGCGAATTTGTTTACTTGTGCCGCCATGTCCCGGGAGCCTACGCCCCGTGGACCATCCTCGAAGTAGAGGCACTTCTCGCGAACCCAGAGTTCATCAGAATGCTTGCCACCCTCGGCGTGGATGCCCACAGCGAAGTGCCACCTACTGCGTAGCGGGCATCAACCGTAACCCTAAATATCGATAACCTTTGACAAGAAGCCATCTGCGGCCATTAGCAGCGCATCGGCAGCCGTTTTGTCGACGCCACGTCGCGCCATCACGATGGCGGTCTTGACGCTTCCGCCTGCCGCATCGAGGAATGTCTGAGCAGCCGCGAGATCTGAGACCTGCCCGATATCCGCAACCAACCGCTGCGCACGCTTGACCAGCTTTGCGTTTGAGCACTGCACATCGACCATTCGGTTGCCGTGCGTCTTGCCAATACGAACCATCGCACCGGTGCTCAGCATATTGAGGATGAGTTTCTGCGCAGTCCCACTCTTCATCCGTGTGCTTCCCTGCAGCACTTCGGGGCCTACAACGGCCTCGATGGGTATATCTGCATCGGCGCAGAGAGGCGCGTTTTGACTATTCGCAATCCCAACCGTCGTCGCTCCTCTGCGTTTTGCTTCCGCTAGTGCCGCGCGCACAAAGGGAGCCCCGCCACTTGCACTGATGCCAACGACGACATCAACAGACTGAATGTCAGCATCCCGTATCGCCTTTTCACCCGCAGCTGCATCATCTTCGGCACCTTCGATGGCACGGGTGAGGGCACGCTCCCCCCCGGCGATTATCCCAAAGACCATTTCAGGTGAAACGCCAAAGGTTGGGAGGCACTCACTGGCATCGAGAACACCAAGCCGCCCGCTGGTCCCCGCCCCGATATATACGAGACGCCCACCTGAGCGGAAGGCATCGGCTATACGGTCAACCGCGGCTGCGATATTTGGAAGGACAGACTGCACGGCCGCGACGGCTTTGGCATCCTCCTGGTTGATAATCGCAAGCATCTCAAATGTTGGTAGCCGGTCAAGGTTATTACTAAGGTCATTAATCAGCTCGGTCGTCGGAAGGTTGCTTTCCATGGAATTCAGTCTACGGGATACGCATCAAAGTCAGAAGGTTCAAAATGGTAGACTTTTGCCTACGACTTATTGTTTCGGAGGAATTGACATGCCGACTTACGGCTACCGCTGTACTGCTTGTTCACACGAGTTTGAGCGCGAGCAGCGCATCACCGAGGAGCCTATCAAGGTATGCGAGCGCTGTGATGCGCCTGTTAAGAAGATTATTTACCCTGTTGGCATTTCCTTTAAGGGCAGTGGCTTCTACGTAAATGATTCCAAGGGTGGCGCACCAGCCGCTGCACCAGCTCCTGTAACGACGACGACCGAGAGCGCTCCGGCGGTGGCGGCAACGCCAGCTCCTGCGGCAACACCGAGTACCGCAAAAGAGTAACCACGCTCTCACCAATGCTAAACAGCCCGCCAGTCTCTGGCGGGCTGTTTAGTTTTCATCGGAGTTTGCGTGCTTGCAGATAGACAAACAAAAACCCCGGCAGATTCTGCCGGGGTTT
>CAIRTT010000138.1 GCA_903881535.1 uncultured Armatimonadota bacterium | reverse complement strand
GCGGGCTGAGCCACCGCGAGGCCAAAAAAAAGCCCGCCACGCCGAAGCGTAGCGGGCGGGCGGGGTTTACTGGACGCGAACCAGTTTGGATCGTTTGTCATAACGAACCCAGACTTGCTCGGGTCGCTTGTCGCGGACGCTAAAGTATCCGCCCATCAGGAAATCAAGGAAATCCTTTCCTGCTTTCCAATCAGCAATGACCGCTTCAGCGGATTTATAGTCGCGCCCGTAAGCGGGCAATGCGTGAACATCAGCAAATGTTGGTCTCATTCTATTCTCCAGAAAAGGTTAAGATGGACACATCGACAGGATTGTCGACGTGTCCGAAGGGCTTAGCCCAAGATGGCAAGGACTTGGAACAACAACTCGTCAGCGTCATCCGTGCCCGCTTTGCTCAATTCCTTGACGCGAGTGATGATCTTGTCGAGCGTCATCTTGCGCTGAACCTTCTCAGCATCAAGGTCGGACGCATTGCGCCGCTCTAATTCCCGAGCCAGCTTCTGAGCCTGAGCAATCGACTTGGAATCACCTTTGCGCAGATGCGCATCGCGCAGGTCGAGCAACTCGCCATCGCTGATAGTCGCCAGCTTTGCGATATCCTCAGCCCGCTTCGCCGCTTTGCGCTCAGCATCCTTCGCTTGAGACTTAGGCGTGACGAACTCAAAGGTCGACTTCATGCGGTTGACTTGACGCTCCCAGATTTTTTGGGCTGAGTCGTCCGACTTGCCCTTGTCAATCGAACCCGCCTTGTGATAGTCACGCACGAGCATGAACTGCTCATAAGGCAGACCCTTGACGATATCGTGCAGGTTAGAGTCGAGCACATCCAGTGCTTGCTTACCAGTTGCCATCAGCAACTCAGCCGCAAGGGTTTCTTCGCCGATGCAGAAGATTGTCTCTTGCATCTCGACAGCAGGACGATCGCCAATCATTGAGACAGCGACAGCGACAGCAGATGCCGCAACAGTGTTAACAGAAGCCATGATCGTTTTCCTTAATAAAAAGTATTTGGCAGAAGCGCCGTGGACACATCGCCAAGGGTTGACGATGTATCCGCAGGGGTCAGTGATCGCTTTCCCCATGTATGTATAATACCATTGTGATATCTTTTAGGGTAATTTTCCACAGGGATTGAACGACATCAGCTTAGCAAAAGCCTAAAAAAAATTCGTCTTCTTCTCCGGCTACGTTACCATGCCCGTTGCATTTCAAAAACGAGAACCCGTGGACACCACCGGTAGTACACCCCCGCTTTTTCGCGCCGGAGAGACTCACGCACCATACACAGTGTTCCGCACGAACGATTAGCAAAAATTAAAATCACCCCCATAAAAATAAATTGGGTTAGGGTTTACCCCACCCCCCTCAATATAGGAACACCCCCCGTCAAGGAACCCCGAGCGGGCGAAGCGGGCATAGATATTTTTTGGGCAGTACGTCTCGGCGGGCGAAGCGGGCATAGATATTTTTTGGGCAGTACGTCTCGGCGGGCATAGATATTTTTCGGGCATAGATATTTTTCGGGCAGTACGTCTCGGCGGGCATAGATATTTTTCGGGCGGGGTATATATTTTTGCAAGGAAGTTATCAAAGTTATCAAGTCATGCGATAACTTCTTTATATTTGGCGTTGCGTTATTTAAAAACTATGCTACATTCCCCCCACCTACATGGAGTGCCTTTTTCCTCTATGACATTGCGAATCACACCTGAAAAAACTGTGCCCTATCCGGAAAGCTTTGAGCCGGAGGTGGCAACGACTCTGCGCGAGAACATGCAGATCGCCGCTAACACCGCCGCTGTGTTAAAGGGTCTGGGTGCACAAATTGACGAAGACGACATCGCACTGCAAGACGCAGATGAGGTGTTTAAGGACTTTGCAACTCTGGCGGAGCAACAATACAACGCCGCTATGCAAGACCCCCCGCCTAAGAATAAGGGTGGTCGCCCAAAAAAGCCCAACCCGCTTTCTTTGCCGATCGACAAGAATCCAGTATCACTGGAACGTCCGTCTGTCGCTGCCCGCATTGGCACAATGCTGAACGAGTACAACAATCAGTTTGTTGCAGACGCCGCGCAGATGCGTTTGGTGGTCACGAACAAGCTGCTTGATTTGGCAAGCTGCGGGGACCCGAGGATTGAGATCAAAGCCACGGAGATGTTGGGTAAGATTTCAGACGTCGGGTTGTTTTCGGAGAAGACGGAAATTACGGTTACCTACAACAAGGTGTCGGACTTGGATGAGGCGATCAAGGACAAGATTAGGAAGATGATGCGGCTGCATGCCGTGGATGTGCCTTCAGTTGAGATCGACGTGACCGCTGCGTTTGGTGAGCCAGAGGTTTTGGAAGACGTAACGCCCGATGAGGAACCAGATGACCACGCAAGCGTCTGATGTTTTAGACCCGGAGTTCAAAGCTCTGCTGGCGCAGTTGGGGAAACTGCCCGATTCGCAGAAGATGATTATTTTGCAGGACTTAGAGCGTCGTGAACTGATGCTGGAGAAGGAGATTGCCCAGAATACGTTCATGGGGTTTGTGAATAAGTGCTGGCCGGAGTTCATAGGCGGGCGTCACCACAAGATTATGGCCAATGCGTTTGAGCGAGTGGTCAACGGGGAGTGTAAAAGGCTGATTATCAACATGCCACCCCGTCATACGAAGTCAGAATTTGCAAGTTACCTGTTGCCCGCGTGGTTTCTAGGTAAATACCCTAACAAAAAGGTGATCCAGAGCTCCAATACGGGTGAATTGGCGGTTGGTTTTGGTCGGAAGGTGCGAAATTTGGTCGATTCGGAGACTTATAAGGCAATTTTCCCAAATTTGGAGCTTCAGCAGGACTCAAAAGCCGCTGGAAGGTGGAATACGAGCAAAGGCGGCGACTATTTTGCGATTGGTGTGGGCGGTACGGTCACTGGGAAGGGTGCAAACCTGCTGATTATTGATGATCCGCACTCAGAACAGGAAGCTGCGCTTGCTGCGTCGAACCCGGATGTGTTTGACAAGGTGACGGAGTGGTATACGTCAGGCCCGCGCCAACGTTTGCAGCCGGGCGGGGCGATTGTGATCGTGATGACACGCTGGGCGCAACGAGATTTGACGGGTCAGGTGCTCAAAGCGGCAGCGGCCCGGGGAGGTGAGCAGTGGGAGGTGATTGAGTTTCCTGCCATCATGCCCTCGGGTAAACCCTTATGGCCGGAGTTCTGGGAGCTGTCGGAGTTGGAGGCGCTTCGGCAGGAGTTGCCCAACGCGAAGTGGCAGGCGCAGTATCAGCAGAACCCGGTGGGTAATGAGTCGGCGATTGTGAAGCGGGACTGGTGGAAATGGTGGGAGACTGAGAATCCACCGAAGTGTGATTACATTTTGCAGGCTTGGGACACGGCGTTTGAGAAAACCCAGCGGGCTGACTATTCAGCGGGCACGACGTGGGGGGTGTTTATCAACGACGAGGACAACTCAACGCCAAACATTATTTTGCTCAACACGTACAAGAAGCGGGTTGAGTGGGTGGAGTTGAAACGGGACGTGCTTGCGGAGTACCGTGAGTGGGAGCCGGACAGTGTGTTGATTGAGAAAAAGGCGACTGGTGCGCCGTTGATTTATGAACTCAGGGCGATGGGAATTCCGGTGCAGGAGTACACGCCCAGTAGGGGTCAAGACAAAATTGCCCGTTTGAACTCGGTCTCAGACATAATTGCGTCTGGAAAAGTGTGGTTGCCGCGCACACAGTGGGCTGAAGAATTGGTTGATGAAGTAGGTTCGTTCCCGTCAGGTGAACACGACGACTTGGTTGACTCCATGACACTTGCCCTGATGCGGTTCCGCCAAGGCGGGTTTCTCCGATTGCCGTCGGATGAACCGGATGAGATCAGATATTTCCGCAGCAAGAAAGCTGCGTTTTACTAAGGATTGATATGGCAACGAATATGTTCCCCTCATTGTCGCAAGCTCCGATGGGCTTGGACGCGCTGGCGCAACCAGAGGATATGGGCGAAGGCCCGGGTATTGAGATTTCAATTGAGAATCCAGAGGGCGTGGTTGTTGGGCTGGACGGTATGGCGATTGACCTGATGCCGGATACGGACGAGGAAGAGTTTGGAGCCAACTTAGCCGAGGAGATGGATGAGGGTGAGTTGCAGAAAGTAGCGAGTGATCTGCTTGAGATGGTAGATGCGGATATATCTAGTCGCAAGGACTGGGTAGATATGTATGTCAAGGGTCTTGATGTGCTGGGGATGAAGTATGAAGAGCGTACTGAGCCGTGGCTTGGAGCTTGTGGCGTATTTTCAACTGTTCTTACCGAAGCCGCTATCAAGTTCCAGAGTGAAACAATTATTGAGACTTTCCCGGCTCAAGGCCCGGTCAAGACAGAAATCATTGGCGCGATTGATAAGCTGAAAGAGGAAGCTGCGGAGCGTGTCAGAGATGATATGAACTACCAGCTTACAGAGGTGATGCAGGAGTATCGGCCTGAGCATGAGCGGATGTTGTACAACTTAGGTCTGGCGGGCAGTGCGTTCAAGAAGGTGTACTTTGATCCGTCGCTGGATCGTCAGGTGGCGATGTTCATCCCCGCCGAGGACATTGTGATTCCGTACGGTGCGTCGAGCGCCAACACAGCAGAGCGTCTGACTCACGTTATGCGTAAGACTCAGAACGAGGTTAAGAAGTTGCAAGTTGCTGGGTTCTACCGCGACGTTGAGTTAGGTGAACCCATAGCCATTCATACGGACGTAGAAAAGAAGAAAGCCGAAGATCAGGGTTACTCGTTAACAGACGATGATCGGTTTCAGATTCTTGAGATTCACGTTGATTACGATCTGGCGGGATATGAAGACGAGGATGGCATCGCCCGTCCATACGTCATCACTGTGGAGCGCGGTACGACTAAGGTGTTGGCTATTCGCCGCAACTGGGAAGAGGACGATAAAAGGCAGCTTAAGCGTCAACACTTTGTACAGTACACATACGTCCCGGGCTTCGGTGCGTATGGGTTGGGATTGATACATTTGATCGGTGGCTATGCCCGTGCTGGCACTTCGCTGATTCGCCAGTTGATCGACGCTGGCACGCTGTCTAACTTGCCCGGTGGCTTGAAGGCCCGGGGTCTGCGGATCAAGGGTGACGATACTCCGATCACTCCCGGTGAGTGGAGAGATGTGGATGTGCCGAGTGGTGCGGTACGTGACAACATCATGCCCCTGCCGTACAAAGAGCCAAGTCAAGTTTTGGCGGGGTTGCTAGAAAAGATTACCGAAGAAGGTCGTCGTCTGGGTTCTGTTGCAGATATGAACATCAGCGACATGGGCGCGAACGCGCCTGTAGGAACAACACTTGCACTGCTTGAGCGTCAGCTTAAGACAATGAGCGCAGTTCAGGCGCGGGTTCACTATTCGATGAAACAGGAGTTTAAGTTGTTGCGGGCCATCATCCGTGACCATGCTCCAGCGGAATATAGTTTTGATCCGGCATCTGGAGACCGCCGGGCTAAACAAGAAGACTACGACACCGTTGAAGTTATTCCGGTCAGTGATCCCAACAGTGCAACGATGGCACAACGGATCATGCAGTACCAAGCTGTGATTCAGTTGTCGCAGGGCGCTCCGCAGATTTATAACTTGCCACAGTTGCACCGCCAGATGATTGAGGTGTTGGGCGTTAAGAACGCCGACAAGTTAGTGCCGATTGATGATGACTTGAAGCCGCGTGATCCGGTCAGCGAGAACATGAGTTTCTTGACGGCCAAGCCCACTAAGGCGTTCATCTTCCAAGATCACGACGCTCACATCGCAGTGCATGTGTCGATGATGCAAGACCCGGTTGTTATGAGCCAGATTGGGCAGAACCCGATGGCCCAGCAGATGCAAGCAGCCATCATGGCCCACGTTGCTGAACACGTTGCGTTCCAGTACCGCACTAAGATTCAAGAACAGTTGGGTGCAACACTGCCGCCACCTGATGCTGAGTTGGATGAGAAGACTGAAGCCCAGTTGTCTAAGTTGGTAGCGCAAGCTGCTACGCAGTTACTTAGTTTGGACAAAGCCAAAGTTGCACAGCAGCAAGCCATGCAGCAAGCACAAGACCCGCTCATTCAGATGCAGCAGGCCGAGTTGCAGATTAAACAGCAGGAAGCTCAGACTAAACAACAGAAGGTTCAGGGCGAGTTGCAGTTGAAGCAGCAAGAGCTTCAGTTGAAAGCACAAGAGATGGCTCAGCGTCAGGGTGAAGACCCGGCGATGGTTGCTCAGCGCCACCAGCAGGAGTTGATGCAGCAACAGCAGCGTCACCAGATGGAGGTGCAGCAAGCACAACAGTTGCACGACCAGCAGGTTGCACAAGCAGAGCAAGCCCACGCACAGAAAGTTGGGATGGCACAGCAGGCTCACGGGCAAAAAGTTAGTCACGCTGACCAGAACCAGCAACTGCAAGCGCGGGCAAAGATGCTCCAGATGGCCCAAGCAGTACAAGCAGCCCAGAGCAAACCGAAAGGTGAATGATGGACCCGAAATTATTTGAAGCGTTGAACAAGAAACTTGAAGCTCAAATCGAGAGTTTCAAAGCGGTTTTGTGTGATGGTGGAGCGAAATCCTACGATCACTACAAAGAACTGAGCGGGACTATCCGAGGTCTCCAACTCGCTCAGTACGAACTTGGTGACCTCGTGCGGAAAATAAAGGACTTAGATAATGACTGAATTCGACGTAAGTGCGATTGATCTTTCCAGTGTGCTCAACACCACCACTGAAGAGAAAGCAAAGCAAGTACCCGATCCTGTAACCTACCACCTTCTGTGTATGCTCCCAGAAGCGCAAGAGGAATACGAAGGAGGTTTGCTTAAGGCAAGCCAGACCATGCAGCACGAGGAGCTTCTCTCCCCCGTACTGTTTGTAGCCAAGATTGGCCCTGATGCGTTTAAAGACCCAGCGCGGTTTCCATCCGGCGCTTCGTGTAACGTTGGCGACTTTGTGTTGGTTAGACCCAACACTGGTACTCGGATGAAAATCCACGGTACCGAATGGCGTCTTATCAACGATGACTCTGTACAAGCAGTTGTACAAGACCCTCGTGGCATTCAACGTCCTTAAGGAGTCATCATGGCTGAAATTGAAAAAACAGAATTTAGTTTTCCTGACGAGGAACTTGATAACCCCCGCAAGGGCGGTAGGGTTGTCGAGCCTGAAGCAGAGGATAAACCAGACATTGAGGTGGTGGACGATACGCCGCCCGAAGACCGTGGCCGCAAGCCAATGGCGGAGCCTCCCAAGGAAGTTACTGACGACGAGTTGTCTAAATACGACGAAAGCGTCCAGAAGCGGATTAAGCACTTTTCTAAGGGTTATCACGAAGAACGTCGCGCAAAAGAGACAGCACAGCGTGAAAAAGACGAAGCAATTCGCCTTGCCCAAGCCATTTTGGCTGAAAACAACCAGTTAAAAGGCTCTGTAAACCAGAACCAAGCCGCTCTTTTAGAGCAGGCAAAGCGGGTAGTTGGCAATGAAATCGACGATGCCAAGCGTATGTATAAGGAAGCATACGAGTCTGGTGACTCAGATAAGCTGCTGGAAGCACAGGAAGCATTAACTAATGCCAAGATAAGGGCAGATAAAGTTAACAATTTCCGGCCCACCCCTTTACAGGTACGGGAAACTCCTGTACAAATCACACCACAACAAGCACAACCTGCGCCCGTTGATGACAAACTGCTTGCTTGGCAGGATGAAAATCAATGGTTTGGTAAGAACAGACGCATGACCTCTTATGCTCTGGGACTACACGAGGATTTGCTTGAAGAGGGTATACCTGCCGGAAGCGATGAATACTACCGACGTATCAACGCTGACGTGAAGGACAGATTCCCGGACGAGTTTGGAGCCGGAGGGTCCGTTGATGCTAAATCTCAACGCACTAAATCCAACATTGTTGCACCTGCAACCCGTAGCACAGCGCCTCGAAAGATCGTGCTTACGCAGACACAGGTAAATATCGCCAAGCGGTTGGGAGTTCCATTGGAACTTTACGCTCGTAAGGTTGCTGAAGAAATGAGGAAATGAAAATGGAAAAGTCTAATCGTTTGAGCCGTGAGCTTGAGACCCGCGAAATTGCGGAACGTCCAAAAAAATGGATGCCTCCACAACTTCTACCCGATCCGATTCCGGAACCCGGGTATGCATATCGCTGGATCAGGATCAGCACTTTGAACAAGGCTGACGCCACTAACCTTTCCGCTAAATTACGTGAAGGCTGGGAACCCGTTAAGGCTTCTGACCATCCCGAAATTCGCCTTTTTGGAACGACCAACGGTCAATTCCAAGACAGTGTGGAAGTCGGCGGTTTGTTGCTTTGCAAAACCCCGGTGGAGTTTACTGAGCAGCGTGATGCTTACTACCGTCAACAGGCGGAAGCGCAGATGCAATCAGTGGATAACACCTTCATGCGCGAGAATGATCCTCGGATGCCTATGTTCAAAGAACGTAGCTCTAAGATCACTTTCGGTAAAGGTATTTAATCTTTTTGGAGTCTTCAGATGGCATATCCTACCATTGACAAGACGTACGGCTTTAAACCACTCAATCGACTTGATGGTTTGCCTTACGCCGGAGCGATCCGTCAAATCCCCGTGGCAGCAGCTTACGCTACTGCAATCCTGAATGGCGATACCGTTAAGGTAGATACAAACGGCTACATTGTTGCCGCTACGACTACTGACTCCGGTAACATCATTGGTGTGTTGGTTGGTTGCTCGTATGTGAACTCGTCTGGTCAGCCAGTGCAAGGTCAGTACTACCCCGCAGCTCAATCGACTTCTACTGTATTGGCTTTTGCCTATGTTGTGGATGATCCAAGTGCCATATTTAAAGTGTGTGCCACCGTGGCCGCTGGAACAACTCCTACAGCTTATAGCCGTGCGATTGTTGGTTCTAACGTAGCTTTGGTTGCTGGCGCAGGTTCTACCACCACCGGTGATTCTGCCTACGGTATTGACGGTTCTTCCGCCAACACCACCAACACATTGCCCGTCCGCGTGGTTGACGTTGTGCCTGATACAGCTACTGGCAATGCCAACGTCGCTGCTACCACGTATTACGAGTTCCTCGTGAAGTTCAACACCGCCCAGTACAACAGTACTACCGGTATCTAAGGAGCTAAATCATGGCTATTTCACGCGCACAACTACT
>CAIRTT010000137.1 GCA_903881535.1 uncultured Armatimonadota bacterium | reverse complement strand
ATTCCTCGCAAATGCAATTCCAAACCGCTTGTTGAATGCGGCTATCAGGCTGATGCTTTCTCCGCGCTTGCCAAACCAGGTAAGCGTTGTGTGCCCGTATTTGCCATCACACATCGGGAGAAGAACCAAGTCATCCCGCAAGCCAATGCTCGTCCCAAACGGCATCAGGACCTCGCGTCCATATTCGGAATAGGAAAGCCCGATGTAGGGAGCGAGGCGTCCGGTTTGCCCGCCAAGCTGTTTTTGTGCAGAGACAAAATAGCTCATCCCGTAGGGTGTCCCGATACGGTCGCTTGAAAACCCGGCGGTCACGCCTGGCCTCGATGACGTTTCGGTTTGTACGAAATAGTTACCGACAGGGTTTAGTTTCTCCTGTGGCGCGCTCGCATTGAACTCAACACCGACTTGAAAGCGTGGCGAAACACGCCCTGTCAGCGTTGTCCGCACACGGGGACGGTCCTGCACGGAGTCAACAAAGCGTTGGGAGAACTGAAATGTTCCTTGTATGCCGCTCGCACGGAGCGGTGAGCCTTCGCCCGGTCAGCCCGTTCACGGCGGGAGCGTTGAGCGCAGCTTGTCCTTAATGGATTGGCCATCGGGGAGCTGCGCGATGCTCGGTTTAGCCATCCCTGTGATGAGGAGCATCGCCAAACCTGTAGCCGCGGCAGTTGAACGCATAGATGTAGCTGGTCGATTACGCTTGATGCTCATAAATATAAACTTCAATTTCCAGTGACTAAATCTACAGTCCTTCTGCGCTACGGTAACCGTAGCAGAAGTATAACCAAAAGTCGGTGTATTACCAGCATCGGAGGTTGCATCTGACATGGCCGTGAAGATTTATGGGATTAGCGGCTAGGTGCGAGTGCAACAAGTGCCGTTTGATACCGCTCAACTAGGTGACCCTAACACATCAAGGTAACATTCTTTCAACTATGAAGCGATAGTGAACACATCTTTTGATTCATGTGATGTGTGTCATGACTGGGACACTTCAACTTCATGGATGTGATTCGTATTTGTTTGCTGTTGAAATAGCGGCTAGGTGCGAGTGCGACAAGTGCCGTTTTGATACCGCTCAAATAGGTGACCAGATCACCCCAAGGTAACATTTTTTCAACTATGAAGCGATAGTGAACACATGTTTTCAAGTCTTCGTCTAAACTATGAATTGGAGGGTAGTCCTATGAAGAATGTATTACTTGCAGGCGTAGTCCTTGCACTCATTGGTGGCAGTGTCCTCGCGCAGGGCCCAGGCGGCGGACGCCCAGGCGGTATGCCAGGCGGTCAGGGTGGACCCGGTATGCGCGGTGGAATGGGCGGCGGAATGATGGGCGGCGGCGGCATGGGTGGCGGTCAGCGCCGTAACCCAATGGCACGTGTGCTCGAAGAGCTCGGCCTCACTCCAGATCAGAAGAAGAAGGCTGACAAGGTTTTGGAGACCAGTACTGCAAAGCGCAAGAAGCTGGATGATGAAACCAAGGCAGCCATCGAGAAGATTCTGACACCTGCTCAAAAGAAGAAAATGGATGATGTCCAAAAGGAAATGCGATCCCGCTTCCAGGGCATGATGGGCGGCGGCGGTGGGATGGGTGGCGGCATGGGTCGTCCAGGAATGGGCGGACCAGGCGGAGCACCTCAGGGTGGTAAACCTGGCAAGAAGCCTTAATCTCATTCAACACACTTAAAAATGAATCCCCTCCAGAAAACTTTCTGAAGGGGATTTTTCTTTGCATCGCCGTCGATCTACCGCTGCGCTTCGACTGTCATGCATCCAAGGTTGTTGATCGCTCTATTCGAGCTCAAGCTTCCCAAATCGGTTCTCT
>CAIRTT010000136.1 GCA_903881535.1 uncultured Armatimonadota bacterium | reverse complement strand
GTTCCACCACGACCACGATGTCCCTATCGACGCGCCCGGTCGCCCCGGGTGTAATCCGTATGGCCTCTCCAAACACATCGGGCAGGAGCTCGTCCGTGTTCTCTGCGAGCACTCGGATGCGCAAGGCATCACGTTGTTATTCAATGGCCTTGCGACGCCGGAGAGCATCCACGCGATTGACTACATGACAAGCTTCGCCGATGCGGCCCGAGCGATTCAGGCGGCCGTTGAGGCGGATGCAAATGGCATCACCTACGCTGCACTACATGTCCCAGCCGCGATGCCACACGGGCACTTCAAGCTTGATCGCATTAAAAATGTCCTTGATTGGATGCCAACCGATCAGCTGCCAGCCATTTGGCGCACAGACATTTAACACAACGCAGGATAACTGCCACAAATGAAAGAAGTGCTTACGTGACAAACAGTTCTATCGGTCAGGTTTCGGAGGAAGCGATGAAGGTTCCAAAGATCACGGCTATCGAGCGCACACTCTGCTGCGTTCCATTCACACCACGCTGCGAAACGTGGAATGCACTCCTTGTACGTAACTGGCGAGTGGTTGAAATCATCGAGGTTTTCACGGATGCATCCGACATCATGGGCATTGGCGAAACCGTCATCCACTACACCTGGCAAAAGACATCCGATGCCACCGTAGCCCGCTGCATTGGTGCAAACCCGGCGGACCTCCTCTGGAACGATGGCCTTGGCGCGGGACTCCAGCAGGCATTGTTTGACATCGTTGGCAAGGCGCTTGGCGTCCCGGCGTATCGCTTACTTGGTGCAGAGCAGGTGCGTGAAAATGTCAGCATCGCGTGGTGGAACACAAAAATGCCACCATCGGAGCTGGCACTCGAAGCCGCCGATGCCCTGGCATCCGGCTACACGTACCACAAGATAAAGTCGCGGCCATTTATCGATCCATTCGCACAGGTGGATGCCATCGCGGGCGCAACGCCTGACCACTACCGCATCGACATGGACTGGAATGACATGTTGCTGAACGCAGCCACAGCAACGCCGATTCTGAAGGAGCTGCAACAACATCCCAAAGTGGCCTTGTTTGAGGGTCCGATTCCTCAGCGCGACATCGATGGCTATAAAACCCTCCGCCGCCGCATCGATATCCCGATTGCAATCCACGCCGGCGTCCCGCCGCTACCAATCGCGCTGCGCGAAGACATGTGTGATGGCTTTGTCGTGTCCGAATGTGGTGCCAGCGCCGCGATCAAGACGGGTGCCATTTTGGCGCAGTTTGATAAGCCATTTTGGACACAGCCAGTGGGCACGGGCATCTCGACGGCTTGGGGATGTCACCTCGGCGCTGTGCTGACGCATCAACAGTGGCCGATGATTAGTTGTATGAACAACTACGCGGATGACATGATTGCAGCGCCGTTGCAGATTGCGCACGGAACGGTACGTGTACCGACGGGCCCAGGCCTTGGAATCGAACTGGATTACGACGCGGTCAATCGCTACCGAATGGATGCTCCATACAGCCTTCCGGAACGAAAGCACATCATTTCCATCGAGTGGCCAAGCGGTAAGAGTGTAAAGTACGCATTCATGGCCAACCGGATCAGTGGCAACTACCAAGCAAGTCCATTTGCGCATGCGGCGTATGCGGGCTTCCCGATGCTAGAGCGGCAGTGCTGGGAAGATTTTTTGGCTGGTAACCAGCCGATCGAGCCACGCGGCGTGCAGATGAATATTATCCACCCGGATGGAACTGCGGCATTTGATGAGCTTTATGCGCGGTGTCTACGCGGCCCAGTCGAGAATGTGAGTTATCCGTAAGGGAGAGGATTTTTTGGATGAGGGATAGTGAATTCCCTACGCCAATGCAGACTTAATCACCTCGCCACTGACATCGGTTAATCGCATGCTCCGGCCGGCATACTTCGCGGGTTTAGAATGGCCTGACTTCCTCACAAAAAGAAAAGAAAAAACCTCCCCACTTTGAGACTTGTTCTACGCCAGCGCAGACTTAATCACATCCCCGCTGACATCAGTTAAACGCATGCTCCGGCCGGCATACTTATACGTCAAGCGCGTATGGTCAAGCCCTAATAG
>CAIRTT010000135.1 GCA_903881535.1 uncultured Armatimonadota bacterium | reverse complement strand
GACCGGATGCTTCGTGACCCAAAGGCATCGGCGTTTGTCAAGAACTTCACTGGGCAGTGGCTCGGTCTAAGAAAAGTCGGCGCAAACCCGCCAGCGCATAACCTCTATCCGGAATATGACCGCCACTTGGAGACATCGATGGTCCGTGAGTCCGAAGCGTTCTTCGCCGAACTTCTGAACAACGATCTGGATGTCCGTAACCTGATCAAGTCAGATTTTGTGGTGATCAATGAGCGGATGGCACGCTTTTACGGCATCCCTGGTGTCAAGGGAGATGCCTTCCGCCGTATGGTGGTTACACCCGAAAGCCACCGCGGCGGCATTGTGACGCAGGCGAGCATCCAGACGATTACATCGAACGGCACACGGACATCCCCGGTCACGCGCGGTGTCTGGATTCTCCGAACACTGCTCGGTCAGGACCCCGGGCTTCCCGTTGCAAATGTCGGGGAAATCGCCACAAAGGTTCCGGGTATTGACAAGGCAACGGTCCGTCAGCGCTTGGAAATCCATCGGAAGAACCCGGCCTGCGCGCGCTGCCACGACAAAATTGATCCACTTGGCTTTGCACTTGAAAACTACAATGCGTGTGGCGAGTGGCGCCTTCGTGAGGGGCATGGCTACCAGGGACGGATTGAGTCGAATGATCCGCTGATTGATGCCAGCGCAAAGATGCCCGATGGCGCACTCATCACCGGCGCAGATGGACTTCAGGACTATCTGATGAAGAACGATGCCTTGTTCCTCCGGACGTTGACCGCAGCGATGGCGACGTATGCGCTTGGGCGTGAGCTGGGCGTGGCGGATAAGCAGCTGGTGGATGGCAGTGTGGCAAAGGCCCGAAAGAACGGGATGACACTGCGCGCGCTAATTCACGCGGTGGTTCAGAGCCGTGAGTTTAGGGCGAAGTAGGTGCACCACACCGACCAGACATCGATAATCGCAACAGTGGAGGGTTTGTCATGACACAGGTTTTCATCCTCGCCGGGCAGTCCAATATGGAGGGCCAGGCCGTCGTCGATCTCACAGGCCCCGACTACAACGATGCTCGCGGAACGCTCGCGACCCTTATCAAGGAGCCCAGGCTTGTGCGGCAAATGCGCCATCTCCAAAACCCGGATGGCAGCTGGCGCACACGAAACGATGTCCGTGTTTGGTACAAACCCGAAGGCGCACCGGTAAAGACTGGGCCTCTTGGCTTTGGTTTCACTCCTTACTTAGATATCCATCACTTCGGGCCTGAGCTGCAATTTGGGCATGTGGTCGGGGATGCGATCCGGGATGACATTTTGCTGATCAAGTGCGCCTGGGGTGGCAAAAGCCTGTACCGCGATTTCCGTCCGCCGAGTGCTGGCGGGGTGACCGGGAAGTACTATCGCCTGATGATGGCTAACATCCAAGAGGCTCTCAAAAGCGTGCGAGGGCCACTCGAGCTTGCTGGGTTTGTTTGGTACCACGGGTGGAACGATGGCGTTGATCCTCGCGTAGCCGTTCCAGAATACGAGTCCAATCTGGTGCACCTGATTCAGGATGTTCGCCGGGACCTTGGCGTTGCAGAATTGCCTGTCGTTATTGGTGAGATTACGGGTGCCTGGCGGGATGCGCCTCCGGAGTGGACACGCCTCCGGGATGCGCAGAGAGCTGCTGCGGAAAAGCATCCCGAGCTTGGTGAAAGGGTTGTGTTTGCCCCGACGCGCGACTTTGTGCGGAAGCCCGAAGACTCGCCAAATCCCGGGCATGGTCATCACGAGTTTGGCAATGCTGAAACCTATTTCCTCGTTGGGGATGCGCTTGGAAAAGGCATTTTGAAATCCCGTGTGCGCAAAACAACGTTTGGGGCGGGCGCGTGATGATCCGAACGATAAAGCCGCTTGATCGACGTACGGTGCTGCGTGCGGCGGGGGTGACGCTGGCGTTACCACTCCTCGATGCGATGCTACCTAACGAGGCATTTGGAAACCCGAGTACGTTCAAGCCGCTCGCAAAGTCTGGGGTGAAACCAACACCACGCGCGATTTTTTGCTATGTGCCGAATGGTGTCAATATTCTGGAGTGGGTTCCCAAGGATGCCGGCAAGGCCATCGCTTTCGGCGGGACGCTCAAAGGTCTGGCAGCGCTGCGCGACCACGTAACCGTGCTCTCGGGGCTTGGCCACATCAAGACGACCGGCGGCCACTCGGGTGCGGATACCTGGCTCACTGGGGCAGACTTGAAAGCGGTTCCTGGCAAGGACTATGCGAACAGCATTTCAGCCGATCAGGTGATCGCTGAAAGAATCGGGATGGTCACGCGCTTTCCGAGCATCGAAATCGGAGACATGTCGGGCACGGGCAGCGCCTTGCACAGCCACACGCTTGCGTTTGACCGCAATGGAACGCCACTGCCATCCGAGAATAGTCCTCGAAGGCTTTTTGAGCGCCTATTCGTCCCGGATGATGCCACAAGCCGTGCGCAGACCTTGCAGCGATATGCGGAGAAGAAGAGCATTTTGGATGATGTTCTAATAGATGCAAAGCGCTTGGAAGGCAAGCTTGGAAAAGCAGATCGCGACAAGCTGGCGCAGTATCTCCAGGCGGTGCGCGAGACGGAAGTCCGCCTTGCGCGTCAGGTGGAGTGGGTGGATGTGCCAAAGCCCAAGGTCATCACGGATGGTCTGCAGCTTGCGAATCAGCCGGGCAATGCACATGACCGCCCGATGTGGCTTGACGTCATGCTTGAACTGTCGTACTTAGCATTTGTAACGGATACAACGCGGGTTATCACGTTTGAGTGGTCACGCGAAGCCGGCGGGTACGGGGGCGGTGGTGAGAATCACCATGAGCTTTCGCATCACGGGGGCGACCCGCAGATGCTCTCAAAGCTCGCCCAAATCGATGCGTTTCACATCGCGAAGCTGGCGCGTTTTCTGGAGTTTTTGAAGGCTACGGAAGAGGGCGGAAAGACGATGCTGGACCACTCGATGGTGATGTATGGCTCTGGCATGAACAGTGGCGAAAAGGGTGATCACTCACCGAAAAACCTGCCATTAATTCTGGCCGGTGGTTCGGCGTGGGGGATGAAGCACAATCAGCACATCGCCCACGATGTCACAAAGCATCCGCCATTGACCAATGTTCTCACGACGGTGGTTCAGAAGATGGGTGTTGAGGTGGAGAAGTTTGGAGATGCGACTGGAACGCTGAGTGGCCTTACCTAGTGTGTTTGACTAACTCTGTGTAGGGGCGGACCGCTGTGTCGACCCGCACGGGAAGACGTTGTTGTTATAGATGTTACTCCCGTGGCGGATGCCACCAATTCTGTGTAGGGGAGGGCTGCCACGCCCTCCCGCGGTTACGGAATTTCTGATCGGTCTATCAATCCGCTCGCGTGGTGGGTGCCTCGCGCTTGCGCCGAAGTCGCCGGTACACACTGGCACCACTGACGTCGCTGGCTAACACTTTCGTCTCCCGGCCCTCACGCTCAACATCCCACCTCGCATCGCGTTGTTCGGCCTGCTTGTTGGATGTGCTTTGGG
>CAIRTT010000134.1 GCA_903881535.1 uncultured Armatimonadota bacterium | reverse complement strand
TGATCATCCACAAAGTAAACAAATCGAAAAACAGGTCCAACCGCTGCTTGTGTTTTTGACACCATTTTTCTTTGTGCTTACAGGCGCGATGGTCGAATTACGTAGCGTATCCAGCATCCAAGCGGCGATCATGCTTGGGGTTTACATCGTGGTTGCAGTGTTCAGTAAAGTTGTCGGCTCGGGGTTTGCAGCAGCCCCGCTTGGTTTTCGTTCTGCGATGATTATAGGGGTAGGAATGGTTCCCCGCGGGGAAGTCGGAGTAATCATTGCAGGCAGTGCGCTTGCTGCTGGTGCCATCCAACAAAAGGATTATTCGCTGCTGGTTTTGATGTCCATAATCACGACAATCATCGCGCCACCGGTACTCAGACACTTACTGCATGGCGCACCACACAAGTCCACACCAGAAACTCATAAGAGTTCGTTGATTGCCGTCGATGAGGCTGGATTGGACTAACGGGACGGTTGGTCTTTGAAGACGTTTCTAAGCTATCTCGAGCCGCTGAGGAAATCTACGCCTTCTTTTTTGCGGTGGCACTTTCACCAAGGATTGCCGTAACTGTCGCTCCTTTGGCTTCAACTTGAGCAAACAACTCACTAACTTCAAGCCCAAGGCCCCAGGCAAGCCGCTGAGCAACATCAATGCTTGGCATTTTCATACCACGCTCAATGTGCGTCATGTAGGTGCGGTGGATACCACAACGTCGGGCGAAAGCTTCTTGGCTGAATCCCTGCGCAAGCCGCTGCTGCTTTATGACGTCACCGAAGGCTGACAAAAGGTCTGTACTGGTCATTTGCTCTTTTTTAGCAACCACGTTTGTAGTTGCAACATCAAATATGCTACCGACTTGGAATACATGATGCAACAGGCAAAAGTAGGGGTGGAAAAGATGGCCTCGGAGGGACTCGAACCCCCGACACTCGGTTCCGAAGACCGATGCTCTAATCCGCTGAGCTACGAGGCCAATATCGAATATAATATCACGCACCTAATTTTAGGTAATGGGAACAAATCGGGTAGCACGGTCGTAATGACACGTGCAATCCCGGTCAAGAAGAGAGGTCTGGAATATGGATTCTGAGACAACAGTACAGCACCAAGTCGTCGAGATATCACAATCCGCATATGTAAGGTTGACCGAAGAACTCGAAGATCTGCTCCATTGTGAGCGTCCCCGCATCGCTGAGCGCATTCGTGAAGCGAAAGAGGATGGTGATCTCGCAGAGAATAACGACTATATCGCTGCAAAGCAAGAGCAGGCGTTTGTGGAAGGTCGTATTTTGGAGCTTCGTCATGCTCTTAGTGTCGCTGTGATTATCGAGCCTAGTTCGCTCGATCCCGAAATAGTACACATCGGGAGTAAGGTCGTGTTGGTGGATGACGATGGAGATGAGCTTTGTGTGGAAGTCGTTAGTCCATTCGAGGCTGATCCCGACCTCGGGCGCGTGTCAGATCAATCACCGGTAGGTAAGGCCATCGCCGGAAAGAGGGTCGGCAATCGCGTCGTATGGGATGCACCAGGTGGACATATCGAAATGACCATCACTTCAATCACTGTCTAACTTTATGTGGTGAATGCCGCACGAATTGCGGCATTTACCTGTGAAGTTGGCGAGAATATCGTGCCATGACGAGCACCTCTCGGAACGTCAATCTCACCGGAGCAGTCCTTCCAGCGTTGACCATCCTGAGACACATGGCCTCCATACTTGCCTTCTGTGTACTTGTCATAGATACATAGAAGACCCTGGTGCGTGGAAATCAACGCGGGTCCTTCTACCCAAGATGGCGTAAATGGATCTTTCGTGAGGCACTTCCACGGTCCATCAAGCGAACTGGCGATATAGGAGCGAAGATACTTTGCCGCTGGCTCCCGTGTTTCATCTTTGATCG
>CAIRTT010000133.1 GCA_903881535.1 uncultured Armatimonadota bacterium | reverse complement strand
GCAGTAATCCTGATAAGCCTACCGACAGCAGTGCTCCAATTCAGCAAATCATTGATGCAATCCAGTCCATCCGCCACGGGGATGTCCATATCGTTATCCAGGATGGCAATGTCATCCAAATCAACAAAACGGAAAAACTCCGTCTGAAGTAATCCGTACTTACGTTCTGCACCAACGGGTGCAAAGCGGCTGACTTGTCAACAAGAGGCCGGTTGGGTGTGTAATCACTGCACATCCAACCGGCCTTTTGTCGTTCATACACACTAAAGGAATATCAAATGAAAAAACGTGCCTTTACGCTCATTGAGCTCCTCGTCGTTATCGCTATCATCGCGATTCTCGCAGCCATTCTTTTCCCTGTCTTCGCACAGGCACGGGAGAAGGCGCGGCAGACATCCTGCCTTAGCAACGTCAAGCAGCTTGGCCTTGGGTGGATGTTGTACATCCAGGACTACGATGAGACATTTGCACCACACGTAACGGAGCGCACAGCCCCTGCGGGAACGCTGGACACCCTGGTTGACCGTGCTGCCTTTTCGTACAAAACCAAGCTGGATCCGTATGGTAAGAATAAGCAGATTCACAAGTGCCCATCGGCGCCGGCGTGGCCAGCGCCTGCCGCAGGGCGGTGGTTCACGACGGACTACGGCAACAACCACAACGAAACCAACCTCCCGAATGCATCCAAGCGACAGTGGTACATCGACAATCCTGACTTTGGCGTGAATGACAGCCATACACTGGCATCCCTTGCCGCACCGGCGCGCTTTATCTTGATCGCGGAAGCCGCACGTGCAAGTGGTGTCCCAAGCCGTGGTGGTCTCTATCCACAGCCCTGGTCATTTGATGATGCAACGCTTCCGGATGCCAGCCAGCAGGCACGGTTTAAGGCGCGTCACAGTGGCGGGGGAATCATCGCGTACGCCGATGGCCACGCAAAGTGGGTCCGTCCAGAGCAGACCTGGAAGTCGTACGCAAACAACGACTGGCGTCGTAATCCAATCGACTGATGACCATCAACACAGGCATCCCCAAGACCTCAAATGATATTATTCCTATATGTCCAACCAAAATAGTAGGAATAAGAGATTTGACTACGGTCAAGGCTAAAACGTCGAAGCATCAATGGCTATGGCGTCTCCTGCTGGTCTTGGTTTTGGGGAGTGCTTGGTACATCACGACAAGGGCGGCCATCTGGCCGCCTTACCTTGTGCCACCGCCATCCGATGTGTTTGACTTCATCAAAACTTCCACATCCGATGGCACTCTCATCGGGGCAACCACTACGAGCATCGTCCGCGCGGCAAGTGGCTTCGCGATCGCGGCGCTTATCGGTCTCCCGACAGGCCTTCTCCTTGCAAAAGTCACATGGCTTGATGACCTGATGAGCCCGGCGGTCGGTGGTCTGCAATCGCTCCCGAGTATCTGCTGGTTTCCGCTTGCGCTCCTCTGGTTTGGGATGAGCGAAATGGCGGTTCTCTTCGTCGTGGTGATGGGGGCACTCTTCGCCATCATTCTGGCTGTACGCTCCGGCGTCCGTAACCTCCCGCCGCTCACAGAGCGAGCAGGGGTGATGCTTGGCGCGTGCGGCATTAAACTCTGGTGGTATGTCTTGATTCCGGCAAGCCTTCCGGCAATCCTCGCGGGGATGCGGCAGGCCTGGGCATTTGCCTGGCGCTCCTTAATGGCCGCGGAGCTGCTTTCGCAGTCCCTAAAAGTCGGTATTGGGCATGTGCTCACCACCGGGCGTGACCTCAACGACATGGCGATGGTCCTCGGGACCATCAGCATCATTCTTGTTCTAGGGCTCCTCGTCGACCGTATTGCCTTTCGGCCAATCGAAGCCTTTATCGCCCGGCGCTGGGGAGTGGATGGCGCATGATCACAGCAAGCGATCTCTCACGCACCTACCCGGATGGCACCGTGGCGCTGG
>CAIRTT010000132.1 GCA_903881535.1 uncultured Armatimonadota bacterium | reverse complement strand
TTGGAGATCTATCCATGATGTTTCAACTGCTTCGAACTATGTACCGGCATCCCTTGGGTAGCGTTGGCTTGGCTATTCTTCCAATAGCTGCCGTTTCGATGGCCCTGGCTGCTGCACCGCCGCTATCAAAGCCGAAAGCGACGTTTAAGGCTCCTACATACAATCAAGATGTCCGCCCAATCCTTGCTGAAAACTGTTTTTCCTGTCACGGCCCTGACAGTGCATCCCGTAAAGCTGGACTTCGTTTGGACCGCTTCGCGGATGCAACAGTAAAGCGGGCAAGCGGACAGGCGATCATTCCTGGAGACCCCATTGCATCACGCATCATGGACCGTATCCGTCGCCCGGAAGGTGATCCGCTACACATGCCGCCCGCGGCTGGTCATAAATCGCTCTCTCCCGCTAACGTTGACACGCTTACACGTTGGATTGCATCCGGCGCAAAATACGAACAGCACTGGTCGTATCTCCCGATAAAGCGTTCAAGACTCCCAACGGTTAAGAACATAAAGTGGGTTCGCAATGAAGTTGACCGCTTTACGCTTGCGGCGATGGAAGCCCGCGGTCTCACCCCTGCCCCGGAAGCGGATCGCAGAACACTCGCCCGTCGTGCCGCATTTGATTTAACCGGTCTCCCGCCGGACATTGTCGATGTCGAAGCATTCGTACGTGACCAGCGACCGGATGCCTATGATCGCTACCTAAACAAACTCTTTGCATCGCCACGTTGGGGTGAACATCGGGGACGCTATTGGCTGGATGCCGCCCGCTACGCCGATACTCATGGGATTCACTTTGACAATTATCGTGAAATTTGGGCGTACCGCGACTGGGTCATCAATGCGTTTAATGACAACATGCCTTTCGACCAGTTCACGGTAGAACAGCTCGCCGGTGACCTACTGCCACGCCCGACACTGGATCAGCGGATTGCGACTGGATTTACACGCTGCAACATCACGACGAATGAAGGCGGCGCAATCGATGAAGAATATCTGGTTCTCTACGCACGTGATCGTACAGAAACTACTGCTCAGGTCTGGTTAGGCTCAACGCTTGGTTGTGCCGTTTGCCATGATCACAAGTTTGATCCGATTTCGACCCGCGATTTTTATGCGATGTCGGCGTTCTTCAACAACACAGTGCAGCGTGCCATGGATGGCAACATCAAGGATACGCCTCCCATTATCTTTGTCCCTTCGGCAGCTGACAAAATCCGTTTTGATCAAAATGCGGATGGACTTATCTCTAGCCGCGCCGTCCTCGATGAGCGAAAGAAGACTGCACGCTCCGAGTTCGACACATGGATGGACAAAACTCGTAAAAGTGGACTTTCAGTAGCTGAGTCGGCTCCTGATGGACAGGTTTTACGTGCGCCTCTTGCATCCAAGGGAGACCAATCAGGAACCTCTCCTGCTGGTTTGACAGCCTTCACAACCAGTGGAACGCCAGCCTATACGCAAGGCTACCCTGATGGCGATGCGTTTGTGCGCAGCGGCAACCATGCTGTGAATCTTGGTAATGCTGGTGACTTTGATGGCACCAAACCGTTTTCAGCCAGCGTCTGGGTCAAGATTCCAGGCATTGTCGGAGGCGCAGTCATTGCAAAGATGGATGAAGCAGCTGATTTCCGTGGCTGGGACATCTGGCTTGAAGATGGCAAAATTGGATCCCATCTAATCAACAAATGGCCTGAGAATGCGTTGAAAAGCGTAACACGTGAGCGCCTCACACCTAATGTTTGGCATCACATCACGGTCACATACGACGGCACGCAGAAGCCATCCGGGCTGGTCGTCTACGTAGATGGTTCGCGTAAAGCGCTGGACAATAGCTCCAACTCCTTGACCGGCACCCTTGTAACCAATGTTCCATTGATGGTGGGACAGCGTAGTCAGAGTGCAGGTGCGGAAGGTGTCGCAGTGCAGGATGTGCGCCTCTACAATCGTGTCTTGCCGCCACAAACTGTAATGACGATGGCAACCTATGCACGAATGAAGTCGTTAGCATCCAAGCAGTCGATGTCTGCGAAAGAAGTCGATGAGCTGTATGCATGGTGGCTCGCCAACTTGGATGGATCATACCGACAAGCGTTCGCTCGAGTGACTGCCCTAGAAGAAGAGGATGCATTCATCAAATCTCGTGGCACAACCACGTTTGTTGCATCCGAGAAGACATCGAATCCTGAAGCCTATGTCCTTCAACGTGGCGAATATGACAAGCGCCGTGACAAGGTGACACCAGAGACACCGGCATCGTTGCCTCCAATGCCTTTGAAGGCTCCAAAGAATAGACTGGGCTTGGCTCAGTGGCTTTTGATGCCCGAGAATCCACTTCCGACACGTGTAACCGTGAACCGCTTCTGGCAGGAAATCTTTGGAAATGGCATCGTCAAGTCCAGTGGAGACTTTGGAATAACTGGTGAGTTACCAACCCACCCTGAGCTTCTAGATTGGCTTGCGACGGAATTCCGAAGGAACAATTGGGACATAAAAGCATTCTTCCGAATGATCCTTACATCGGCGACTTACCGACAATCTTCCACTGTTACTGCGGAAAAGAAGCGCGTTGACCCAGCCAACAAATGGCTATCAAGAGCACCTCGGTTCCGCATGGATGCCGAAGCGATTCGGGATACCGCCCTCTCGATGAGTGGTTTGCTTTCGCAGAAAATTGGTGGTCCCAGCGTAAAGCCATACCAACCTGATGGAGTTTGGGAAGCGGTGGCGATGCCAGAGTCAAACACGCGAAACTATCGGCGTGACTCTGGAGAGAGTCTCTACCGACGGTCGATCTACACGTTCTGGAAACGTGCGGCTCCGCCGGCCAATATGGAGATCTTCAATGCTCCTAATCGGGAGACGTGTGTTGTCAAGCGTGAACGTACCAATACACCGTTGCAGGCACTTGTAACGCTGAATGACATCCAGTTTGTCGAAGCTGCACGTGTCACGGCAACAAAGCTGATGCGTGAAGTTGGTACAACGGATCGGCGGATGAACAGGCTGTCGAACGCGATTCTGAGTCGGCCTTGGAAACAGTCAGAGCTTGTTGTTTTGACAAGCGTGCTTGATGACTTGAAGGTGTATTACAAAGGCCATAAAGCAGAAGCTGAAAAGCTGATTGCTTATGGCGAAACTCCGGCACCAAAGGATCTCCCAGCTGGGGATCTTGCCGCTTGGACGATGTTGTGTAACCAGATTCTGAATCTGGATGAGGTCTTAGTCAAATGAGAGAAGACAACGGTCAGTTTCATCCACTGTATGAAGAATGGGTTCGACTTGAAACCCGTCGACAGTTCTTTTCACGTGGCAAAAACGTACTTGGTCTAGCGGCGCTTGCTGAGCTGGGAGTTGCATCCGCAGCCACAGCCATCGCTCCGCCAAAGTCAAAAGGTGTTCCAGGGGCACTACCCAAACTTCACTTTGCTCCAAAAGCAAAGCGCGTCATCTATCTCCACATGGTCGGCGGTCCACCGCAAGTGGACCTTTTTGACTACAAGCCAAAAATGAACGACTGGTATGACAAAGACTTACCAGAGAGCATCCGTAATGGTCAACGCCTTACCACGATGACTAGTGGCCAAAGTCGTTTTCCGATCGCCCCAACCAAGTTTGCGTTCAAGCAACATGGTAAGAGTGGGATGTGGGTCTCAGAGCTTCTTCCTAACTTAGCTAAGTGCGTTGATGACATGTGTTTTATTCGCTCGATGAATACCGAAGCCATTAACCACGAGCCTGCGATCACATACATGCAGACGGGTAATCAGCTTACTGGACGACCTTGTCTTGGGTCTTGGGCAAGCTACGGTCTTGGTTCAATGAATCAAGACTTACCCTCGTTTGTCGTTCTGGTAGCACAACCAACCGATACATCGCAGATTCAAGCGATCTCTGCGCGGCTATGGCAATCGGGCTACTTACCAGGTGAGCATGCAGGTGTATCTTTCCGCTCAAGCGGTGACCCTATTCTGTACATCAATAATCCGCCCGGTGTTGATTCGAAAGTACGCCGGACAACCCTTGATGGCGTTAGGGCAATCAATAATCTGACACATCAGGCAGTTGGAGATGATGAAACCCATACCCGTATACAACAATACGAGTTGGCATTCCGAATGCAGTCAAGTGTTCCTGAGCTGACGGATTTGTCGAAAGAGCCAGCATCCATATTTGATCTCTATGGCGATCAAGCCAAAAAGCCGGGTTCATTTGCAAATACGGTACTTATGGCCCGGCGAATGATGGAGCGTGGTGTGCGCTTTGTTCAAGTCTATTTGAACAACTGGGACACACACTCGAACGTTGCCGGACGCCTACCAAGCCAGTGCAAAGACATTGACCGTGCCTGCTATGGTCTTATCACTGACCTAAAGTCCAAGGGTATGCTTGACGACACACTCATTATTTGGGGCGGCGAGTTTGGACGAACCATTTATTCTCAAGGTGGACTAGCCCGGGATAACTATGGCCGCGACCATCACCCGCGCTGTTTCACGATGTGGATGGCTGGCGGTGGTTCAAAGCCAGGTCAGATTTACGGCGAAACGGATGACTTTTCTTATAATATTGTCAAGGATCCGGTTCCAATTCATGACTTTCACGCGACCGTGATGAAGCTACTTGGTATTGACCATGAAAGATTCGTGTACAAGTACCAGGGTCTGGATCAACGCTTAACCGGTGTTGAACCAGCAAAGGCGATCAAGGACCTGATGGCCTGATCGAAAAGGAGTTTAGAATGATTGAAATTATTGCTGTTTGTGCTGCCATGGCGGCAGTTTCCATCAACAATGTCAATGCTCAGACACAAGTTCCACTTGTAGCTGTTGCACCAGTAAGCGCTGCTCCAGCTGGAGCCAAGGTCCTCTTTGGCGGACGCCAGGCAGATCTCGCAGCAAACTGGTACAAGCGCCGTACTACAAATGCACCAGGCTGGACAGTTGGTAATGAATCACAGCTCGTTCCATCGGACAAGTCCGATATCACAACCCGTGATGAGTTTGGTGACTGCTACCTCCACGTAGAGTTCAAGACTCCTACCACTGGACACGGTAATGCTGGTGTCGC
>CAIRTT010000131.1 GCA_903881535.1 uncultured Armatimonadota bacterium | reverse complement strand
GCAATAAGGGCCCGGTACTCAGCTTCCGCTTCCTTGTACTGTGCACCTGCCTGATAAAAGGTTGCAAGGGAGAGCAGTGGCTCAACAGAATTTGGAGCGAGCTGCTTAATGCGTTTGATACGCTCACCGATGTTTCCCGGCCAGTCAAGATCGGACTCGGTCACGGAAAGCACGAGCAACGCCGATGCCGAATCAGGCGCAATCGCCACGGCTTGCTTTGCAAAGCGCCACGCGAGGTCAACTTCTCCGAAGGCGCGACAGGTCGCAGCGAGGCGCTCTGAGAGGTCTGCAGAGGATGCAGATTTAGCCGTCATTTGTCGGATGATGCCAAAGGTGGTCGCCTTGTCCCGCCCTTGAATCGCCACCATCGCACGGTTGATTTCTGCTTCGTCTTCAGCAGAAAGATCTTCATTGCTCGGAAGGGGCAGGACTAACTTGGATCCAGCCACCTGCGCAGGTTTTGCTGCTGGCTCAGCCTTGCAGCCGCTTAGCGAGATGAGCCCTGCAAACATCAAAATGCCACCAATAACGATGTGGCTGGGTGTGCATTGTATGAATGGCTGTGTCATTTGGATGATTATCCGCTAATTATCAAACGACAAGACCCCGGTCCATCCGTATGAGGTGTCCGGGGCCTGATCTATCATTAAGACTACTGTCCGTTAGGAGCAGCTGCGGCGCCGGCTCCAGGGGTTGGAGCACCACCCGCCGAACCACCCTTCTTCATGCCACCCTTGCCTCCAGCAGGTCCGCCCATTCCATCAGGTGCCCCTGCAAATGGGTTGGATGGACGCTTTGCGCCTTCAGGTGCACCTCCGGCAGGTTCTCCCTTTATAACGGCGGTTTCGTTTGGATCAGGCTCGGTGCTGCATCCGGTGAGCAAGCAGCCAAATGTCAGCGCTGCGGCTGCAATCAAAGCAAATTTATTCATTGATGTTTGTCTCCTGAAAGTAAATAGACGTCACCAGAGCATTTGCTCTCCTGACGTCCTTTGTGTCCGTACATCCAAAATATCCCGGCAACCCATTGAGAGTGCCGGGATACATGTTAGCGAACGCTTAGAAGCGGGTTTCCCAGAACGGGTAGTAGTACTGGTTACGGCTGGCATCGTATGCACAGCTCTCGAGCGTGCCATGCTTCAGTGCCTTCACGTGACCATCGCAGAAACCGACATTCGCGAAACCGCGCTTGTTTGGGTTCTTTGCTGGGGTCGAAGAGAATCCAAAGAAGTTGGTTGTTTCACCCTTATGGCGATACCAGGTAAAGCCGTCTCCACCACCACATGGGCTGCCATCAACAGCAGCTGCCCACACAGCACCGTTGCCAAGTCCGAGGTTCTGGACTCCGTTCCAGTCCCAAGCAGACTCACCAACGAACATCATGACATCCGCAGGACGTGCAATAGCGCTAATCTTGCCGCGTGCAGTATCGGTTGCCCAGTCAGCACCCCAGTCAACAACATTGAGGGAAACAGCCATCTGGCCAAGCATCGCCTGGTAAACAGGCTCTTTAGCCTTGCTGTAAGCGCCGCCCCAGTTCACACCGAAGCCTCCAGAAACAATCTGCGCCCACTTGGATGCACCAATTTCAGGACACTCGCCGATCTTCCAGTTCTTGATGTAAGGCTGAAGGACACCAAAGTATCCAACGGTCGAGTTTGCAATCTGTGCATTGATGTCAGCGCCAGGTGCAAGAGTCATGTCTGCCCAGTCAGGCGTCTGACATGGATTTTGACCATAGCCACAGGAACCATTATTGTCCATACGTGGCAGGGTCTCATCATAGTCCTGCGCATACATCATGGATGCGAGTGCAACCTGCTTGACGTTGGACAGACAGGATGCCTGACGTGCTGCACCACGTGCCTGTGCGAACACAGGGAAGAGGATTGCGGCGAGGATCGCGATAATCGCGATGACGACGAGAAGCTCGATGAGCGTGAAGGCGTTACGTGAACGCACATTTGCGAATGAAGACTGCATAGCTACCTCCGAACCTAAATCTTTGAGGCTTTCCGGGTTGTCTTGATGACTCTTAACACGCCTCGGATGATTCCAAGCAATACTAATAATGATTCGTGGCGGCGCCACTAATCCGGCGCGTTCACATCAGCAAAATTTGCACAGTCCGCAGGAACAATTACTAGATACGAACCGTATCGAAGTTATAACGAGCTCTCAGAACATTAGTTACCGGACATACATCTGGTAATCCCCCTTGACACATGACACGGATGTCGAGTCTCAAATGAGCAATTATGCTTGTAAAGCCGCGAACCCCGAATTTTGCTTAGCGGCATAATGTCATGTATTAGACACATTTGCAATATTAATTGTGTTTTTTTGCACACCTTTCGTCAGACTTCCTAAGTTTGGCATGGAAATTGCCAAACACCTAAGAATCCGTCATCATTCACCCTGCAATCGCGTCCAATATTGGTACGATTACACTGAATTGAAAAACATCCATTTGCCACGCATGTTGCTGCTCTTAGTGGTTGCACTGATTACAATGTCGCCACTCCGGTCATCCGCAGAGCCACTCAAGGCGTATGCCGTCAAATTTGACGGCGTTTCATCTACAGGTGGTAATCAAACGTTTCCACTTTCAGTGGTTCTATCCCTGATGGCGGAACAGAAGCCCGGCGGAGTCCTTGCTGTATATGCAGCTGAAATCAGCTTTATGGATGGCAGCCTTGAGTCGACAAGCCTCTTCTCGGCGATGAACCTCTATGCACTTTCAAAGGACAAAGTCCCAGTCCTGCTGAACATCACACCGGCAGCCAAAGGCACATCTGGTATTTCACTCGTCATGGATAGACTTTCGAGAACGACGGCGACGCGCTGGGATATCGTAATCACGGATGGTGTCGCGAGGCTTGAATCCAAGGTTGGGGATGAGCGTCACACCTTTGTCGGCAAAATTCTTCCGTACAATCCTCCCATTCAAGGTGGAACACGTATCGCCATAAGAGACATCCTCATTTTTGGAGGCCTCTTGGTTGTAGGCTTGATCACGCTTTTCATCCTCCGAGAGCGCCTCCTCGCCAAGCAGGCATTGGAGCAGCTGAAGGCCGTCAGCATGGGTGGCTACGATGACTACCGGCAAATGCCCGTAGATGAGGATGATGACTTTTTTGTCGCGCCATTACATACACCAGAAACCCTACATGGCTATGAAAGCCTGTCACTTAGCCAAAAAGTGCTCCATATAGCCCTCCGCGTAGGCGTGATTGGTCTCACGCTCGTGCTTCTCAGAATCGATAGTCCGTGGCTCTTCAACACATCACGAGATGCCATCGATCGGCCCATATCCTTGATCATGGACCTCCCACGTGGATATTGGATGTCGGCAGCTGTTGCGGCTCCATGGCAAATCCTCAGCTTTGGGGCGCTTGTGAGCAGCGTATTTACCTGTCTCCTGATGCCTCCTCGCCTTCAGGACAAAGTGACCATCAACACATGGCTTGGCTTTGTGGTTGCAGCGATTATTCTGATTCTCGGTACGGTTGGTCACGCACCGACGGTAACATTCTCAGCGCTCACACTTATTCTGGTGCTGACCGCACGGTCATCCGGGCACCTCCACGGCAAGCGACTTTTTCCAGTTTCACTGGTGATGGTTCTCCTGTGCATCCCGCTTCCCGAATCCCTGCTTGCAATCTGGCACGGGATGCTAAAAGTTTCCGCATCCCCAGCCACCATCAAGCTCCTCCTGATCGCCGAAGCGACCCTTGGGGTCGTACTTGGAGTGCTGATGGGGATTGCATCGATGCGGCGGGTCTACAAGCCTCGCGCCAAAGCGAATGTCAATGACATCGTTATGATCGCATCCATCTCTCTAATGGCAATCGTTGTGGGTATTGCAGTATCGCAGGCAAAGCAGGTCCGCTCGCAAGCCAGCTGGATGCCAATCCCCCCTCTCGCGATCGCGGGCTACCTTGCAACTGAAGAGCCATTTGGCATCCAATATCGTGAGATGATTGGTAATCCCAGAGGCAGCATATACATTTACAAACTGGCCAATGCACCCGAAGTTGCCCTTACGATTGTTTCGGGAGCTCACCTCGATGCCTACCACGACCCAACGGTCTGTATGGCAGAGGGAGATTTCACTTTCGCCGGACAGCTCCCAAGTAAAGGGAATGCGAAAGTTCGACGGATGCTCTTCCGCAGCACGGCCACACCTCAAAAGCGCATTATCGTGGACTACTGGGAGCAGGAGCAAAGTGGTCATATAGAGACGATGTCAAAGATGGGCCGCGTTAGAAACCTGCCAAGCCGAATCCTCAAAGGCATCCGCCAAGTTATGGGGGGGTCACCTACCGTCATCGTGCGGCTGGACTCAACCTGCACATCTGATGAAGCCTGTAAAGCAGTAGAGGACAAGCTGGACACATTCAGCGAGAATATCCAGCAGAATCTGAAGTAACCTCGCTAGCCCAACCCCTAAACAAACCTGCCCCCGGAGTAACGACTATGCGCCAACGCCTCTTTGTAACCGCCAAGATTCACCGTGCGACGGTCACGGATGCTAATGCTGACTACAAAGGCTCTATCGCCATCTGCCCGGAGCTCATTGCCGCCGCGGGTCTGATGAAGTTTGAGCTGGTTCACATAAACAATGTCATGAATGGCAACCACTGGGAAACATACGTCATCCCAGGAGACCCACAGAGCATTGTTCTCAATGGTCCTCCGGCACATCTTTTCTCGCGCGGGGACATCATTGTCATCAACCGCATAGAGCATATTCCAGTCACGGAGCTTGGTGACATTACGCAAACGGTTGTGTATGTGGATGTGGAAAACAAAATCACCGAGACGACCTGCACACCAAGTCTATAGAAACCAAAAACCGGACAGATTGCTCTGTCCGGTTCTCCGATCGGGGCGACATGATTCGAACATGCGACCTCAACATCCCAAATGTCGCGCGCTACCAACTGCGCTACGCCCCGATAACGAGCGTCATTATATCGACCAGAACGTTGCACCGCAAAACATTTGTCTCCTGAATCTATTGGGAAGGGGATTTTTTCTTCTTTTGAAGGAGAGACGGTTCACATGGCTGGACAAACGAAAACCGTTTACACGCAGAACGTGGCACCGCAAAACATTTGTCTCCTGAATGTACTAGGAAGCTGATTTTTTCTTCTTTTGAAGGAGAGACGGTTCACATGGCTGGACAAACGAAAACCGTTT
>CAIRTT010000130.1 GCA_903881535.1 uncultured Armatimonadota bacterium | reverse complement strand
GCAAAGCCAATCAAGCTCGAGGTTACAGGAATCAGTTGTATGTCGATGGCTGCATTGTCATGCAATAGCTGTTCTTTGACCCACTCAGCAATCCATCGGCCATGTGTACTATCTGCATAGCCCAGTCTAATGACATCAATCATTGAGCGGACGCCTGTTCCACTTAGCCTTCAACATCGCCTGACGACTTGTATGTTGTACTTCAACACCAACAATATACGATGCGGATATCTGTGAGGTTGGTTCAAGCGGATGTCCGGTGAAGATGTTGATAGTTGCTTGCTTACCCTTCGTAACAGACCCAAGGTGATCGAATACACCAAGTATTTTGGCTGGTGCCGAGGTGATCGACTCCAATGCTTGACTTTCGGTTAGGCCATAAGCAGTCGCGATACCAGCCGCTAGCGGCAGCCAGCGTGTGTTGTCACTCAACCCACTGGATGTCAATGCAAACGGAATACCTGCTGCTGCAAACTTGGCTGGGTAGGCATATTGGTCATCGAAGGCATGATCGTCACTGCGCGGCAGGTTTACCGTCCATGGAAGAAGCACACCGGCACCGCTTGCCTTTATCTGGCTAAGAACCCGATCTGCTCCACGGCAGCCAACAAGGATTGGATGGATGTTGTGTTTGGTGGCAAACGCCAACGCATCAAGAATCTCGCGCTCACTATCGACATTGATCAACAACGGTATTCGACGCTCCAACACCGGTTGGAATGCATCAAAACGCAGGTCACGCGGAACCGTTGGGTTGACGAGTCGTGATGCGTAGTATCGATGCGCTTCGGCGATAAAGCCATCCAGTCCTGCAATCTTGACGCCTAAGTCTGGTTGCGGAACAACTTCAGCCTCGGTTGTCTCATTACCCGATGTAAGGTCGTGGTTGTGCCCATGACTCTCAAATGCTGCAGCGCGTGCACCAAACTGGAGCGTTACACCGGATTGCGGCTTTACTGCAAACTGCTCCCATGTCCAGCCATCGAGGTTGACGAGGCTTGATGAGCCGGATAGGCTTCCACCCACTGGTACGATGTTTGCGAGGAGGACGCCACCTTCACGAGCAACCGCGACGGTCTCGGCATCCACATTGACGGTCCGACCAACGTAGAGCTCGGGTGAATAGGTCGCGAATTCAGAATAGTCCTGGGTTTCCCGTCGCGATCCGATTTCATTCACACCTATGGTGGATATGGCATCGAAGAAACCAGGCGAGATGTGCTTGCCTGTTACATCGACAGTACGGTATCCAGCCGGTATGGACACCGTGTCGGTCTTGCCAACAGCTTCAATCAACCCTACCTCGTTTATCAAAACGACGGCATTGCTGATGGTTTGTCCTGTGCCATCATGGACTATTCCACCAACCAGTGCAATTCGCTGCGCGCGTGCCTTCGTTAGAAGCTGAGCAGGTTGCTTTATCAGACTTGGGCAGACTTTCACCACATCGGTAATCGGCGGTTTTGGCGAAACATTGAACTGTTTTCGAAGCGCTTCTTCTTCCTTGGCTAGAAGTGCACGTTCCTCTAGGTCTGCATTACGATCAAAGAGAAGCTTGCCATCGACCCAAGTCTTTACAGCGACGGCACCCACAGCAAGCGGATCTTTTGACCAAAGGACGACATCGGCATCCTTGCCAATCTTTATCGACCCTGTTTGATCGTCAATTCTCAGCTGTTTAGCTGGATTGATGGTGACTAGGTTCAACGCATCCGATGG